>CAPZYV010000007.1:0-8570 GCA_948750805.1 uncultured Bacilli bacterium
TCTTCAATAGTTTTATAATTTTCTTCATATATATGAATTACTTTTTCTAAACGAAAATCATAAGCATATAATTTTTTTTCTTTTAAGTTTTCAATAATTTTATCAATATATTTTTTATTCCATCTAGCATGGATAACATTAGTACCTAGATAAAAACCTTTACCATGTTTATCCAATACGATTTCCATTTCTGTATCGCCATTAAAATTAGGATAAATATATTCAACTACAATTTTATCTTTTAAATTATTGTCTATTATCACTTTATTATAATTATAAAGAGATAAATCTTTAGTCATTTCAATTTCTTTAGTAATAGAATTAGTTTTCTCACTTGAACTGCCATATATAATTTCAGTTGCTGTTATCTCTACAGCACTCATTGTTAAACTGATACCAGTAAGAACAATTATTGTTATTAACTTAGCAAAAAATGGTAAAGCTTTAGTGCGTCTATTGAAAACAAAGTTAACACATAATTCAAGAATTAAAGCTCCGCCTAAAAATAAAGCTATTATTAAAAGGAATATACCAAAATAATGAACACCATTTATAAGTAAGTAGACTGAAAACCCGATAGCTACAGACATGCCTATTAAATAAAAGACAACTCCTATTAATATCATAAGAACAATAAATTTTAAAGTATATATACAAATATCAGTTAAAATATTACCTATACCATGACTAGTTCTTTTTTCTTTAATTACTTCTTTTTTATTTTCAATATTTTTAGAAGTTTCGGGCTTTGGCTTTTTTTTAGCCTCTTTTTCATGACTTTCTTCGTCTTCTCGAATGGTAGTTATGTTTTCACTTAACTCTTTAAAACATCTTTTTTGGACCATTTTAATGAAGACAATAATTGCTACAACAAGATAACTTATTTCAATAATAAAGGTCCAAATACTTGCAAACACATAACCTATAGGACGTACTAATTCTTCGAATATGTCTGCGCCTAAATCTCTAATCATAGCAAATGGAATTTTTAGAATACAGATTAAGAAGAGGATTAAAATGATTTCAATTAAAATTCTAATTATATCGCGACCACTTTTATCATTTAGGGAATCCATAAATTTGTCAATAAAGTTTCCTATTTTATTAAATATATTGTTAAAATAATTTTCTTCATTATTGCCTTTTAATTTGTAAGCACTTAATAAATCATTTACTATTTCTTCAAAATCACCTAATTCTTTAACTGCTTCTTCCTCTGTTAAGCCAAGACTTACTTTTTCATCAATATAACCTTCATATTCACTGACAATATCTTCAATTTCGCTATCTTCTAAAACATTTAGTCTTTTTCTTAATTTTTTTAAAAATGTTTCTTTATTCATTTTTCTCACTCCTTTTAATAAAATCGTTTACACAATTACTAAACTTTTTCCACTCAGTTAATTGTTTATCTTTAGTTAGTTTACCAGCGGCGGTTAGATGATAATATTTTCTAATTGGTCCTTCGGTTGATACTTTGGTATATGTTTCAAAATAGTTTTCATTAGTTAGTCTTTTTAATATAGGATAGATTGTTCCTTCATTAACGTCAACTATTTTACTTACTGCTTCTACTAATTCATATCCATACATATCTTTTTTTTCAACTAGTAATAATATTAACAATTCTAATACGCCTTTTTTATATTGCGTATTCGTATTTATCACCTCTTGCTCTTATAATATCTCTAGTACTTGGTTTTGTCAAGTACTAAATAATACATAATTATTAATTATAATAAATGTTATGTAAAATATTTTAAAAAATTACACTAAAAAGTATTAAGCAACTTTAATTTATAAGGTCTCTTTAAATTAATAATAAATTATGGTAAAATTGTCTTGGTGATTAGTATGACTTTGCAGGATATGTTTTTTTTAATTACTATGATAACTATTATAATGACAAGAGTGATAGTATATATAATTAATAAACCATGCCCTACTATAAAAAATTTTAGAACTCATCATTGGATGTTTGGGTTAGCATTTACAATTATTCTTTTTGGTATATCGAGATTTTATGTTAATATATATTTATTATCAATAAGTATGGGAGTATTTTTAGATGAAATAGGTTTTGTTATAATTAGAGGTAAAAATCACCAAGACAATTATAGCCCTAAATCATTTATGATATTAATATTTTTTATATTGCTTCTATTTATATTTAGAGAAAACATTGTTAACTTTTATTTAAAGCATTAAAAAAGTGGAAAAATCCACTATCTCACTAAATCTTTTAAGTTACTAGATAACTCTTTATATATTTTTACGACTCTAATTAATATTTCTTTATTATCAATAGTTAGTTCATTAGATGCAATGAGTGTAGCAAGTCCGTTAGCGTATAGCCAGACATGCATAAATAGATTTTTTGCTTCTTCAAAAGTCAAGCCATGTTTATTTACAAGATTAATAATAGTTGATTGATTCCATTTTTCATTTAAAACATCATTTACACTAGTCCATTTTAAATTATTTGATAAAAACATGGAACGAAAATAGTTTTTATGCATTTGAGCAAATTCTATGTAGGCTACACATACTGTAATAAGCGCATTTTTATTATCTACTCTTTTCATGATAAAATTATCATATTCTTTTTTGATTATTTCATTTACATCATTTTTTAGCTCATCAAGACTAGTATAGATACGATATATAGGTTTAGTAGATATATTAGCATTTTTAGCTAAATCACGAGCATTTATACTTTCAATACCTTGTTCTTCAACCATTTTTAAAGCCACTTTTAATAATGTGTCTTTATCAATTATACTTTTACCGGCCATAATTACTCTCCTTATCTTTATAGGTAACTTATGTTATCATTATATCATATTCTTTATTTTTGTCAAATTTTTTAATCATAAATTATTAAAAAAACAAGTAATTATTTATGATACTTGTTTATTAGTCTTTTTTAATTGTAATTATAAATTGATAATTATCATTTAAGTCAGATTCTTCCATATTTATTTTAAAACCTTTCATACTTAAATTATCTTTTGTTTCACGGATACTATTAATAGCACTTTTTAAGTCAAGACCCATTTTTTCTTCAGCCTGTTTTTGGTAATTAGGGTCTAAATTATCTATTAAAGATACTGGGTCAAATGTATTTTCATTATCTATATTTAAAGCTGGCGTATTAACTACATCACTTATTTTAGGAGTTGTATCTTGGATATCGATAACTGGTTTAAGTTCTTTTAATTCAATTTCATCAGTATTCATATTTACCGTTTCATTTTCTAAGAAATTAAAGAAATTGTTTTTAGAATTGTTGTTAGCTTGGTCTACAGGAATAACATCAGGATTAAATTTTTGTTCATTTTCTATTTCGCGTAATCTACGAGCTATTTCACTTTCCATATCTAATTTTGGAAGTTCTGCAGCTTCTTTTTTAATAGCATCAATATCTAATGATTTAACTAGAGGAATATCCTCTTCTTCAGATTCATTATTCTTTGATATAGCTTTTAGAGCATCATCTAATTCTCTTACTGTCATTCTTTCGTTGATAATTCTTTTTAACCACTCTTGTTGACTTTTTTTATCAGGTAAAACTAATAATGACCGAGCATGACGTTCACTAATTTTATTATTTAATAAAGCGTCTTGAACTGTATCATCTAAATTTAATAATCGAAGTTTGTTAGCTATAGCACTTTGAGATATACCCATTTTTTTTGCAAGTTCCGCTTGAGTTAAATAACCTTTATCTAGTAAATTTTTATAACTTCTGGCTTCTTCTATAGATGTCAAATCACGTCTTTGAACATTTTCAACGATTGCTACTTCGGCACTTTTATTATCATCAACATCAGCGATAACAGCAGGTACTCTTGTAAGCCCAGCAATAGTTGCTGCTTTATATCTACGTTCACCTGCAATAATTTCATATTTATCTCCTACGCGTCTTAAAACTAATGGTTGAATTATACCATGTTCTTTAATAGAATCAGATAATTCTTGTAATCCTCGTTCGTCAAAAGTTAATCGTGGTTGAAAACGATTTGGAATTATCTCTTCAATAGGTATTTGTAATATATTTTGTTCTAGATTCATAGTAAATCAGCCCCAATTTTTTATCTTATAACTAATTTTAACATTAATCTACTTTTTTTTCAATTATAAAAATATAAATAATTACTTGAAGTTTAAATATTTATATTAAAATTTTAAAGATATTAGAGTTTTTAATTGAAGGATAATTATTTATTATTTCTTCTTTTAGATATGTCGCTTTTTTATTAATGTTTTCATATTCTTGTATAATGTTATTATTTGTACATATATTTTCAAAAATCCGAGCTCTATCTTCACTTTCATAACTATGAGAATATTTATCAATAAAGTATACAAGATTTTTATCTGTTTCATTTAAAGTATAATTATAGATTGATTCTTTAGTATATGAATTTTGATAATAAAAATCTTGAGGGTTTAAGTTTTGCCAATTTTTAAAAGCCTCTATATTTTTATTTTTTAAATTAAACTCTATATTGTGCATAAGTTCATGACAAAATAATTCTTCTATATTTGATTCATTTATATCTATTACGATTGTATATTTATTATTTAGAATTAAAGAATATGCCGCTGGATTAGAAATTTGGGTTTCAAAATTACTTGGAGTTAAATTACTAGTTAAATATAAATTTAAGCCTCCCATATTATTTAAATAGAAATTATTAAAAAAATCTTTATTAAAGTTAGATACTATTTTAGTTAATTTAGAAAGAGCATTACTAATAATATTTTCATTTAGCATAGGCTTAGCACTAAAATCGGGAAAATCAGCTATAGCATCTTCTTTAATTTTAATATTTAAATTATATTTATGAGATATATTATTAATTTCATTAATATTTGGATTTAATTCATCATTATTTGATGTTAATTTAGGTATTTTATTTAAATCTATTAGATATAAAGGGGTTTCACTATTGTTAGTTATTAGATATAAATAGTTATTATAAATATAAATATTTAAAATTATATCTTTTATATTTTCAATATTTATATATTTTTTATTATTATTCTCGAAATCATATATATTAATTATTTTTTCTTCACTATTTACAGCGTATAACGTATCTTCATTAATGGTAGTTACTGATTCTAAATTAATATTAAAATTGTTACTATATGTATTGGTTTTGTTATTAACTAAGTCTTTTATAATAATTGAATTTTCATTAATAAAATAAAAACCATTATTATAAATATTATAATTTGTTGCTTCTATTTTAGTAAAGGAATTCCCTTTTATATCATAAAGATAATATATTTTATTTTTATCTTTTAATAAAAGATAAGTATTGTTTTTTAAATAGATATAATTTTCTAAATGGTATTCGCTATTTAAGTCACGAAATTGAATATCTTTATTTTGATATAAATAAAGAATATTATTAGCATATTTTAGATAGGTATCTTTATATGGAATGTTATAGTTTTCTTTTAGAGAATGCTTTTTTGTAAATGTTAAATCATAAATATCATTTATGTTTTCATTATAACAATTAATAAAATTATTATTTAGTTTACATAAGACATTATTTTTTATTTCATTTATTTTTTTAAATTCCTTTTGATAAATATTTGAAGTATATAAATAATATTTGTTTTGATTATTTGCTAAGTAATAAATCGTTTCTTGATTAATAATAATATCGCTTATTTCTTTTTCTTCCGTATTTATATTATAAGAATATATATAATTATTTATTTTTTTACCACTTAAACTTAATTTATCATGTTCAGTATAAATTTGGAATTTATATATAACAAAAATAAGTGTCAATATACTTATAATAAGAGCAATATTTTTTTTCATAAACATTTCCTTTATTATAAATAAATGACACTTAAAGATTTTTATGTTTATTTTAAAGGTTTTTTTATTATCTTATCATATGGTCTAGGATAAATAGTATCTAGGGGAGATATTTTTTTTATAATTGCTATAGAACGATTACTATTTTCTATAGGTAGTTTAAATTCAATTATATCAATAACTTTACTATTTAAAATTTGGAATGTTTGCTTACTTTCCATTAGTTCAGAAGAAATATTTCCTTTCATAGGTAGAAATAAGCCATTAACTTTTAAATAAGGAAGTGATAGTTCTGATATGATGCGTAAATGAGAGACTGCTCTTGATGTTATAATATCAAAGTATTCACGATAGCTATCATTTAATTCTTCAGCACGTCCATAAATACATTTTATATTAACTAATTGTAATTCCTTTATTACTGCTTCTAAAAATGTTATTTTTTTATTATTAGAATCAAGTAATGTAATATCTAGATTTGGAAACATTATTTTTAAGACTAAACCTGGAAAACCTGCACCCGTGCCAATATCTAGAAGTTTTAGTTTTTCTTTTAGGTCTATAGCTTTTATAAGAGTTAATGAGTCATAAAAATGTTTTAAATAAATTTCTTCTGATGTTTTTATGGCTGTTAAATTAAATTTTTTATTATATAAAATTAACATATTTTGATATTTTTCTAAGTCTTCTAATTGTTTTTTTGTAGGTATAATATTTATTTTTTCTAATTCATTTATAAAAGTTTTGATATCCATAGAAAATCACCGGTTTTATTATAGCATATTTAGAAACTTGAAAAAAGAATAAAGTTTTGATATTGTGTATAAAGAGGAAGTATTCAGTTATCAAACACTGATTGGTTAGACATTTAACTTGAGCTAAGGCTTAAATTAATTGTCTTTTTTATATACTGCTTTTTTATTGATGTCTCCTAAATAGGGTTCACATCATTGTTCGATGCTTTATTTATTATATTTCTTTTTTAAATAAACGGATAAAATAGATAAATCTGATGGATTGACACCAGAGATTCTGGCAGCTTGACCTAAAGTTTCAGGTCTAACTTTTTCTAGTTTTTGTCTTGCTTCACTGGCTAGATTTAAAATATCACTATAATTTATATCTTGAGGAATAATTTTATCTTCTAACTTTAGCATTTTTTCAGCTTCTTTATAAGCTTTAGCAATATATCCTTCATATTTAGTTTCAATTTCTACTTCTTCTAATATTTCTTTAGAATAGTTAAGAGGAATTAACTTATTAATAAAATCAATTGTTATTTCTGGTCGTTTTAAAAGCATAAATAAACTAACACTAAATGTAGGAATTTCTAAATTATTTTCTTTAAATATTTCTTTGGTTTTATCATTTAGTTGTAAATTGTTTTCTTGTAAGATATCTTTTACCTCTTTTATTTTATTTATCTTATCTTGAAGTTTTTGGTATCTTACTTCATCAATTGTACCATTATGGTAGCCAATACTTCTTAATCTTAAATCAGCATTATCATGACGTAAAATTAATCTAAACTCAGCTCTACTAGTAAGCATACGATATGGTTCCTCAGTTCCTTTAGTTACTAAGTCATCAATTAATACTCCTATATATGCTTCATTTCTTTTTAAGATTAATGGGTCAATATTATTTAATTTATGATGCGCATTGATTCCAGCGATTAATCCTTGGGCAGCTGCTTCTTCATAGCCTGAAGTACCATTTATTTGACCGGCAGTAAATAAGTTTTCAATTATTTTATTTTCAAGCGAAGCCTTTATTTCTAAGGGGTCTATAGCATCATATTCAATAGCATAAGCATATTTAGTAATAATAGCATTTTCTAAACCTGGTAGTGAATGCACCATAAGCTCTTGAACATCTCGGGGCATAGAAGTCGAAAATCCTTGTAAATACCATTCATCATAATGGATACTTTCTGGTTCCATAAATAATTGATGGCGCTCTTTATCGGCAAATCGCACAATTTTATCTTCAATTGATGGACAATATCTTGGTCCTATTCCTGTTACATAACCACCATACATAGCTGATTTATCAAGATTAGCTTTTATTATTTCATGAGTTTTTGGCGCTGTATATAAAAGATAACATCTTTGTTGCTCATTAATTTTATAACTTGGGGTTGTATCGAAAGAAAATGTTAAATATTCATTATCGCCATACTCTGGTTGCATTTTAGAAAAATCAATAGAACTTTCTTTTATTCTTGGTGGTGTTCCAGTCTTTAGTCTTTGAATAGTTAACCCTAAGCTTTTTAAATTATCACTTAAATGATTACTTCTTGCTTCCCCATGAGGTCCCCCTGGAGTGTTTTCAGAGCCAATAAGAATATTTCCTTTAAGATATGTCCCTGTTGTTAAAATTACACTTTTACTAGATATTTTAGTTCCATCAGCAAGAACTATTCCTTTAACTATGTTATTTTCAACAATAAGTTCTTCAGCCATGCCTTCAATAATAGTTAAATTAGGTGTACTATTTAGAGTTTCTAACATTACTTTAGGATATGTTACTTTATCAGCTTGAGCTCTTAAACTTCTTACAGCAGGGCCTTTGCCATTATTAAGCATTTTTATTTGGAAATGAGATTTATCAGCGACAACACCCATTATACCCCCTAATGCATCTATTTCTCTTACTATAATTCCTTTGGCTGTTCCACCAATTGATGGATTACATGGCATGTCAGCTATATTTTTGATAT
>CAPZYV010000007.1:8580-16826 GCA_948750805.1 uncultured Bacilli bacterium
ATTAGCAGTTACTAAAGCGGTTTTTAAATTTAATACTCCTCCAATATGAGCTGCTTCACAGCCAGCGTGTCCTCCTCCAACTACAATTAAATCATACATAAAATTCACTTCTTTTCTTATTTTAAATCTTTTTCATAATAAATGTAAGTGCCTGGATAGTCATCATATTCAAACTCCCCTTTTTTCTTAAAACCTAATTTAAGAAATAAATTATTCATTTTAATATTATGTTTCTCGGTATCAGCTTTTAAAACTTCGATATTATTATTTTTAGCTAACTCTTCAGCAAAATGGAAAAACATAGTTGCTAAGCCTTCTTTACGACAATCTCTTTTTACTGCTAATCGATGCAGAATATAAGCTTTTTTATTAGAAGTTTCAAGTATTTCTTGATAATCATTATCTTCAGAGATTGTCATAAAACTTTTGATAATATGATTACTTTCATAGACATATAATTCATTTTTGATTATATCACTTTGAAATTTATCAATGTTGGGATAATCGTCTTCTTCATTCCATTGAGGGTTATTTTCATTTTTCATTTCTTTTTGAATATCCTTGACAATTTTCATTATACTTTCTAAATCTGTATTATTTGCTAAACGAAACATTTTAATCCTACTTTCCTAAACAAAATTTACTAAATAAGGTATCTAATAACTCATCTTGATATGATTCACCTGTTATTTCACCTAATAAATCCCATGCTGCTTTAATATCAATTGCAATCATATCAACAGGTATGCTTGCACTAACACTTTGTAAAGCATTATTTATATGATTTAGAGCTTCTTTTATTAAATTTATAACTCTTGTACTTGAAACAACTTCAAGATTAGAATTATTAATTTTTTCTAAATCAAAAAGCGCTATTATTTTATTTTTAAGAGCCTCTAGCCCTGTATCTTCTTGAGTATTTCCTATTACAATGTCTTTTGAAGTTATTTTTAACTTAGATGGTAAATCCGACTTATTTATAAAAGTTATATGAGTTTTATTTTTTAATTTGGTCATTAAACTTGTATCAGTTTCGGTTAAATCTTCATTATTATTTAATACATGAATTACTAAATCTGCATTTTCTAATGTTTCTAGTGATTTATCAACACCTATTTGTTCAACTAAATCATTAGTTTTTCTAATACCTGCGGTATCAATAAATTTTAGTTTAATACCTTTAAGTTCAATAGCACCTTCGATTATATCACGAGTTGTTCCAGCTATGTCTGTTACAATTGCTTTATTTTCATTTAATAAAGCATTTAAAATACTACTTTTGCCAACATTTGGACGACCAACGATAGCAACTTTAATGCCATCTTCAATAATACGACCTATTTTTGCTTCTTCAAGTAAGCTTTCCAATTCTTTTTTTATAATATTAAGCTTTGGTGGTAAATTGTCTAAAGTTATTAGAAGAGCATCTTCATATTCTGGGAAATCAATATTAACTTCAATATTAGCCATAAGTTCTACAATAATATCTCGCACTTTTTTTATTTTACGAGATATTTTACCACTCATTGTATTTAGTGCTAATTTTCGTTCTAAATCAGTTGTAGCATTTATTAAATTTTCTACCGCTTCGGCTTCTGATAAATCAAGACGACCATTTAAAAAAGCACGTTTAGTAAATTCGCCTCGATTAGCAAGTCTTGCTCCACTTTCTAATAAAAGTTCTAAGACTTTTTTCGTGGTAGCAATGCCACCATGACTATTTATTTCTACTATATCTTCTGTAGTGTAAGTTTTTGGTGCTTTAAAAACACTAACTAATACTTCATCAATAACTTCATTATCTTTTATAATGTGACCATAATTTATGGTATGGCTTTTTACTTTTGTTAAGTCTTTACCTTTAAAGATTTTGTTTACAATTGTTATAGCCTCAGGTCCAGATATACGAATTATAGAAATTGCTCCTACACCTAAGGCAGTAGATATGGCACAAATAGTATCAAACATAAAAAGTCACTTCCTTTTAAAGCGACTTTATTATAGCATTTTTTTTCATATTTTACAAACTAATACTTATTAAAAAAATATAAGAAATTATTCCTGCGATAATATTACTTAATAAATTTACTAAATCATTGTTAATAGCCTTAATGCCTTTATAATATTTGGTCTTTTTCTGACAATGCATCTTCTTTTCGGTTATTTTTTGACAAGCACAACATTTATATTTTACTTGGATAGTAGCTCCTAATACTGAATCAAAAATTGCACCTAAAAAACCACTTAAAGTAATAATAATTAAATATTTAATATTAAAAGTAAAAGTAGTGAAAATTAAGCCTATTATCAAGGAACCTATAAAAGATGATGCTAAGCCAAGTAAACTAATATTTCCGGATAAACCGGGTTCACTTCTTTTTAAGGTAATTATATTAATAGGTCTTTTATGAGATAAAACACCTATATCAGATGCTAGAGAATCAGCTAAAGATTCAGCCATTATCGAAGCATAAATTACTAATAATAATTCATTTTGCAGAAATTTATATAAAATAATTAAAATTGTACCGACTCCAACATTAGCAATTATTTCATAAATATCTTTTTGACCATATTTTTCTATTGTATTTATATTTATTTTTAGACGCTCATTTTTTCTGATTTTACTGGCAATAACTGTTCCTAGAAATACTGTAACTAAAATTAAATAAGATGATATACCTCCATAATATGTTATTAAAAATGTAAAAAGAAAGGCTAATAATAAGGCACTATTGGTCATAGCTTTCTTGATATATCCAAATAAAGCTAATAATAAACTTAAGCTTATACTAATAATTAAATATTTCATCATGACTCCTTAAATAACGAATAAATATGTTATGGTTGCTAAACCTATTGGTAAAGTTAAGTTGTCCATACCTTCAAATCCAACTAATTCTAAAATACTAGCGCTAATGCCTATTATTAAATATCTAATAGCATTTAAATCAAAAGCGTAATATTTGCTAAAGAAAAAAGTTATTGTAATAGAACATAAGAAAATAAATAAAGAGCCACTATAAGTTTTACTAGTTTTACCAATCTTATATTTATTAAATTTTTTTCCTATAAAAGGAGCTATGCCATCACCAAAAGTCATAGTAAGTGCACCAATACCATAAAACGGAAGAAATTCTGGTTCTAATACTGTTATTAAGGACAGTATAGAAAAACTTATTGCATAATATATCGTGCCTTTTGATTTTTTATCTGACCTTTCCATAGAAGAAATTAAATCTTTTTTATATGAGATATAATTTATAATTATAAATGTTAATGGTGGTATAACTAAATGCCAACTAGTACTGAAGAAATGAATCATGATAAACCATGATAATCCTACTAAAATATGAATCAATTTTCTTGATATTTCTTCCTTAAGATTAAACTTTTTTTGAAGTATAGTTGTTAAAACTAACACTAATACTAAATATAAATATGTTATTATATATCCAATTGCTATACTCATAAATACCTCACTAAAGTAGATTATAGCATATTTAAATAAATTTTAAAATCTAAAACAAGAAAAAAAAGCCCGAATAAATCGGACTTTGAAACATTGAATATATATTATCTCTTTGAGAATTGTGGTGCACGACGAGCTTTTTTAAGACCGTATTTTTTACGTTCTTTTACTCTAGCATCACGAGTTAAGAAACCATTTGTTTTTAAAACTTTACGATATGAATCTTCTCTTGTTTGGTCAGTGTTAGCATCAAATTCAAGTAAAGCTCTTGCAATACCTAAACGAATAGCTCCAGCTTGACCAGAGAATCCTCCACCTTTAACAGAAACTTCAATATCAAAACGATTTTCATTATTTGTTACAGTTAATGGTTGTTTTAAATCCATAACTAAAATTTGATTAGGAAAATAAACATTTACGTCTATTCCATTTACTGTAATATTTCCAGTTCCACCTGTAATTCTTACAGAAGCAGAACTTCTTTTACGACGACCTGTTGCAGTCCAAACTTGTTTACCCATAAACTCTCCTCCTAATCAATATCCAAAACTGTTGGTTTTTGTGCTTCATGATTATGGTTGCTATCTGCATAAACGAATAATTTCTTACCCATTTTTCTACCTAAGGCACCATGTGGAAGCATACCTTTTACAGCTCTTTCAAGCATTTCTTCTGGATACTTTTCAATCATAGTTTTTGCGTTTCTTTCTCTTAATCCTCCTGGAAATCCAGAGTGATTATAATACTTTTTGTCATTTAACTTATTTCCAGTTAAATTAACTTTAGCTGCATTAACAATAATTACGTAATCTCCACAATCTACGTGAGGAGTGTAAGTAACTTTATGTTTTCCTCTTAAAATAGTAGCAGCTTTTGTTGCAATTCTACCAAGGTTTTTTCCTTCAGCATCAATTACATACCACTTGCGTTCAATGTTTTCTTTTGTTTGCATGAATGTCTTCATAACTATTTCCTTTCATTTAGTTTTCATTCTTTCTACTTTCCCAGGGTATTGGAACTCCAACAAATAAAATGTACCATTTAAAATTATATGTAAATTATATGGTTTTGTCAAATGAAAAATGATAGATTTTATAATTTTTAAACTTTTTTCTATCATTTTTGACAATTTATGTATTTTTTATAATATATATTACTCTTCCTTTTTAAATATTTTTATAATTTTTGAAAATTTATATAAAATATTATTTGAGTGATTTATTGCTATGCTTTTGCCTAAAGCTTTACCTCCAATTGTACAAGCGGCGATTAAGCTAGTAATAATTAATGTTATAAAAAATAAATTTATTTTTAATTCATTAGCTAATAATATTGCGATAGTAGAGGCTGCAGTACCTGATAAAATACCACATATATCACCTATAACATCATTACAAAAACTTGAGACTTTAGAACTATTTTCAATTAATTTTAAAGCCACTTTAGCACCACTTACTTTTTTGGCAGCCATAGAATGAAATACTTTTTTATCGGCAACAGTTACAGCAACTCCAACCATATCAAAAATAATACCTAATGCTATAAAAATTATAACTATTAAAACACTAAAAACTAAATTTATGTCCTTTAGGGCTATTTCGGAAAAACAGCTCATAACAAAAGTGATTATAAAAGCAGTTAAAGTTATTGTTATTATCCATTTATAATCAGCTTTCATACTTATATTTTTATTTTGTTTACTTGCTTTTTTATTATATTTTTCTTTATTTTTTTTATCTTTCATATTTTTTACCTATTTAAATTTTGAAATGGCTATTAAAATAATAAACTTTGCGACTTAAGGTCAGGTTGGATTTCCCTTACTCTTGCCTAAACGTTACCATGTAGGCTGTTCCCATTTAAAAGAGTAAACAAGAAGTTACCTTTCTTATTACCTGATTGCCACTTAGTACACACTGCAATCTTACTTTAATATGCACTCTAGGAGTTTTCCTCGACAATACCCCCATTACTTATGCTCTTTTGCAGAAAACGTTTCAAAAAGCAATACTAAAATTTGTAACATGTACACGCCAAATTTAGCTGTCATTTATCCCCGTTTGCCACTCAAGCCAAGCTACACTACATATAGCTTTCGCCACAAGTAGGTTCAAGCCTAGTTCGTAAAAATATTTTTCCACAAAGTTAGGTCTCCGCGATAACCTGGGGCGTTTGCCATATGCCATTATGGTCGCCCAAGAAATCTTCATTTCCAGCACTCACCCCAAGCTGGGCGCAAGAAGCAAGCACCAGAAGTTTCATAGATGTGCTCTGTAACGATCTTTTACATTCGTCTTCGTAATATGTATTGACTAGAATAATGTGCCATTTCGAATTATAATTATATCATATTTTTAATTATTTTGCAAAGAGACTTATCATCATGCTCTTTTAAAGTCTTCTTTTTTAATTGATAATTTACTTATCTCAGCTAAATAATACACTAAATCCTCTACTTCAGGAGCTCTATTTCCTTGATATTTCTTTTCTAATGCTTGTGCCATGAGAAGAGTATTATAAATATAATAACTATCTATTTCGCTTAATTCGTCTTTAGCTTGTAATAAAGAACTAAGAGCACAATTTACACATATTATTTGTTCTAACCATTTATGATTTCCTTCTAAAACCCGTGCCATTTTATTATAATTACGAATAAACATAGCTACGTTAATATTATTATTCATTTATATATCTCCTTTATAATAAATCTTATTTAAATATAAACCTGATGCATCAGCGGTACTAAATCTTTTATTTTTAGTAGGATTATTTAAAGCTTCCTCTATATCTTTTATGCTTACCCTTTTACTGCTTACATCTAACATAGCACCTACTAAATTTCTTACCATATAACGATAAAAACTTTTACCACTAAATTTAATTTCTAAAATATTTTTTCTTTTTTTAAACTTAATATTATAAATAATACAATCATAATTGGTTCTGGTACCACCTACAAAATTTTGAAAATTATGAATACCTATAAAAAGTTTGGAACATTTTTTCATTTCTTTAAGACATAACTTATACTCAGGTTCATAATAATAATCTTTTTTGAGAGGGTCATATTTTCCTAAATTAATTTTATATATATATTCTTTTTTTAATGTACTAAATCTGGCATGAAAATCTTCATTTACAACTTTGACATTAGTTATGTATACATAAGGTTTTACTAAACTATTGAGAGCTTTTTGAAGTTTTAATGGTTCAATATTAATATCTAAATCAAATGTAGCTTTTTGGTCCAAAGCATGAACACCTCTGTCTGTTCTTCCAGCTCCTTTTATATTAACTTTCTTTTTATTGATTATAGATAAAGCTTCTTCTATTTTCTTTTGAACTGTTTCTTTTTCTTTTAATCTTTGAAAACCATAAAATTTTGAGCCATCATATTTTATACTTATTAGATAGTGCATAATTACTCACCCTTTATTCTATAAATAGCTTTAAGTAAGTCTAAAACATCTTTGTAATCCTCAATTTTTATATTTTTTTTGTGCATTAAATCAATAAAATTTATTATTTCTGGTTTATCAACAATACGAGATAATTTAAAATAATCACTTTTATTAAAAGTATTAATATTTTCTTCTTTATCAATATAAAATATTTCATTCGCTATATCCCATAAAAAAGTTATATCATTGGTATATATAATAATGGTTTTATTATAATCAACACTTAATTTTTTAAATAAACGTTTATAGTTTTCTTTCTCTTTATGTGTTAGTCCTTTTTCAAAGTAATCTAAAACTAAATATGGTTTATTTTCTATTAATGCATTTGCTAAAATTATTTTTTTAGTTTCTGCTTCACTTAATTCATCGACGTTTTTTTCGAGATAACTATCATTTAACATAACCATTTTAAGAGCATTACTAGCTTTCTGGTTATTTAAAAAACTAGAAACTTTGCCACTAAATTTAAATTCTGTTACTAAAGAATAGTTTATGTTATTAGCTGTTACTTTGGTATTTCCAACTAAACCATATATTTTACCTATTTCTTTATTTTCCATTATTCTTGCTATTTCCATATATCATCAACCAGACTTTCATTATTTAAATAAATTTTATCAATAATTCCATAATATTTTAAACCACTTGAGAGTTCAATGATAAATGGTAATTTGAATCCTAATTTTTTTAGAATTCTTTCTTCTTTTAATACTAGAGATGTTTTTCCTTCTACTATTACTTCATTATTATGAATTACAATTAAATATGGGAATAATAAAGTTTCTTCACTATCAGAGGTATAATTTATAATTCTTTTGTTAGTTCTTTTTAAATATAAAATTACTTTTTCTCTAAAATCAGCATCTAAAAAGGTTAAAACATTTAAAAAGACAAATACTTTTTTGGTAGTTACTAAATTACCTAATATGATTATTTTTAATTCATCTAATTTTGTTAAAACTTTTTTATGTAATAAATAGTTGCAGTTAAATAAATTTAGAATATCAGGTCTAATATCTGCTAAATTAAAATGAGCAAATTTATCTATTACAACACAATCATTATTTATAAATGCTATAGCATCTTTAGTATAATTATATTCACTAGTATATAATATGGTTGTGTCTGTATCATAGATTGTTTTATTATTTATTTCTAATAATTCTTTCATGTATTTTCACCACTTGAACTATAATACCAAATTATTAAGTATTTTTAAAGGAAAATTTTTTGTGACCTTTTTAAATTGAAATAAGATAAAATATAAATTATAATATCGTTACGCAGCAAAGATAAAGATAATCCATAGA
>CAPZYV010000008.1 GCA_948750805.1 uncultured Bacilli bacterium
TTAAATGTTCTATTAACATCGCCATATTTTTTTAATGTATATGCTTCAACTACCGCTGGACCTAAACCAGAAACTAATCCTGCTCCAATTGAAGTCATAATAATACTAATTTTTGCCGCCCAAGTACTTATAGCTGTCGAAATAAATTCAACCTCTAAAGCTTCAAATCCTAAAAAATTCATTGTTCTTAAAATAAGTACCATATCAACACTATTATAAATAGAAAATGAAACACTAATTATAACTGTGGGTATAGCATAAGCCAAAATTTTCTTTATTATTTCTTTATCAGTTATGCTATCCTTAACAGGAAACTCTGCATCCAAATTAAATTCTTCTTTATTTTTATGTAATTTATTATAAATATAAATTAATGCACATAATCCCCCTATAAAAGCACTAAATACTGCAACCCCAACTACTTTAGTAATATCAAGTTTTAACCACTTTAAAGCAATATAACTTCCAGCAAGAATAAAAGCAACTCTTGCAAATTGTTCAATAACTTGTGAAAAACTAGTTATGTGAATATATTTATGTCCTTGGAAAAATCCACGAATAACACTTAAAAATGGAAAAATTAAAAGCGAAAAAGAAATACATCTTATAACTAAAGCTACATCTTCAATCGAACTTCCTCCAGTTATATCTTTTAATATAAATCCAGCGATTTGAGGTGCTAAACTAAACATTAAAATGAAAGCAATTATTGCAATAACTCCAAGTAACTTTTTTCCAATATTATACGTTCTAATTTTAGCTTCTTCTCGTCCTAATGTCCTAAACTCATTAACTAATTTACCTAAAGCGTTAGGAATACCTGCAGTAGAAATATCTAAAAATAATCCATAGATATTATAAGCATAAGCATATAAAATAGACCCTTCAGTACCAACAATTGCACAAAAAGGAATAACATAAATCATTCCTAAAATCTTTACTAACACTAAAGAAACTGTAGCAATTATTGTACTTTCCATAAACGAATGTTTTTTCATTTTATCACCAACTTTAGAAGAAAAACTCTGTCATATTTGACAGAATACCTAAGTATTTATTATATTTTATAATTAGTTCCTTCTATTTTATTTATTTTCTCTAAGACATTTCTCATAATATCTTTTCTTCCTTTTTTAGAGACAACTTGTACAAGGTCAAATCCGGGACGACGATTACCTTCTATAAATGTGCATCCCTCAGGAGTTACTGCAACATCCCAACCAACTACATGAATATTTTTATTAATTTTAGCAGCTTCTAAAACTGTTTTTTTAACAATATCCCAATTAGGAATTTTAAAACCATCAAATTTTATTTTAGATACTGGATGATGTTTATATTCATTTAAATCTTTATCTATTGCATTACCTACTAAAGTTCCTGTTTCTAAATCAATTAAAACTCCCATACCACCTTTATGAAAATTATCAACTTCATGTTTACCATTTCCAACCCTTAAAGTAGCAAAAAGTATCTCTGAATTTCCTTTATAGTTAAAACTCATAACTCGAATTGTATTAACACTACTAGAGCATAATTTATTCATATCATCATGCTGTTTAACATATCCCTCTAAAAACAAATTATCTTTTTGTAGCCTTTGATAAAATTCTTCTACATTTACAATATCATTTCTATTTAATTTTTCTACGCCACTACCACCTAAACCATCAATAGGTTTAATCATAAATGACTCATTTTTATCTAAAAATTTATTAAGTTCTAATAGTGTTCCATCATAATAAAAATCTCTTTTTATATATTTTTTAAAATTTTTTAAAAAATTTGGTTTAACTGTAAAAAATGTTTTATATTTACTAGGACTAACAATTTCATAAAACTTATCTTGATTTTTAACCGTTACATACTCTTTTATTTCTTTATTTGTCTTTTTATATAATTCATAGTTAAGAAAATCACTATAACCTGAACCAATTTTTAAAAAACAACTTAAAAATTTATTAAATAATTTTATTTTACTTATATTTGTATCTTCGGATATTTTATCTAACTTTTTCCAAAAGTTACCTAAATTACCTTTAATAGCATAAACTACTAGACTCATAATTTATCACCAAGAAAATTATATCATAGCTATCATTTAAGTTCAATTATTTTTAAAATTCTTACTTTTAATTAATTCTTTATATAATTTAATCGCCTTTTTTGTAACATTTACCGAACTATATTTATTGGCAACACTTTGCAAATATTTAATATCATAATTATCTAGATTATGATAAACATCAAGAATAGCTTTAGCCATCATCTTAGTATCTCCAACTGGCACTAACTTTCCACAAAAATCATCGATATATTCTTCAGGACCTAAACATTTAGTAGCTATAACTGGCATCCCACTTGCTAAAGCTTCAATCCCTGATATTGCAAAAGTTTCAAACTCACTACCAATGACTAAAATATTATTCTTCAGTAAAATATCTGCTATTTCTTCTTTTGTTTTACGACCAACAAAATTAACATATTCATCCATCCCTAGTTCATGGCATCTAGCTTTATAATATTCCTCTAAAAAGCCATCTCCAACTATAGTTAATTTAGCATTTAATTTCTTATCTTTATCTTTAATTATTTTTAAAGCCTCAATAACATCATCAATTTTTTTACCTTCTCTTAAAGCAGAAACTATTACTATTCGTAAATCTTTTATTTTCTCTCGTTTTTTCTTAAATGTATCTAAATCAACTAAATTAGGTAAAACATCACAATTAATCCCAATTTCTTCTAATTCTTTAGCCATAAATTTGCTTACTGTTGTGATTTTAGCATGTTTTATTACATAGTCTCCATACTTTTTATTAACTCCCACAAAAAATCTTCTGGCATGAGCATGTTCTGTTATAAGTACTGGAATATTATATTTTTCTCCTATTTTAGTCGCTGCATATCCTGAGGGTACTGTAACTTGAGCATGAATTACATCAGGTTTAGGATTAGTTTTTAAATATTCCAAAAAAGCTCTTTCCATCGCTTTGCAATATCTATTTAATTGCCATTTATCACTTAATCTATGAACATCAAATTCTCTTTTGATATAAACATTATACCCATCTTCTTTTATTATTTCATTTTTTTTCATAAATAAATATTTAATTGGAGCATTTAATCTTTGCCTATCAATATAAAGCATATTAACATTAACATCTTTATTTTTAGCTAATGCTAAACAAAATTCTTTATGATAAATTCCCATTAATTTATCAGTACTATTTTTATTAGGATACCAACATGGTATTACAAGTATATTCATTTTTTCACCTCTATAATTTAATTAAATATATATCCATTTTTTTCATATTAATTATTATGCTTTCAATTTTTTTCATTATTCTTTGTTACTATATTCTTTTAAGACTTAAAAAACAACGATTTATAGAATATTAGAAAATTACATATTTATTCATTTTTCTCAATTTTATTATACCACGTATAATTAATTTAGTAAATTGAGATGTTTTGGCTTTATTTATTGCAAAGAAAAATTCCCAAATGGGAATTAAAATCTATTATCACTATTTCTTAAAAATGGTGGAATATCATATTCATTATCTATTTCTTCACGTACTGGTTCTGGTCTACGTCTAGGCATTGCCTTGTCATTCGAAAATAATAATTCATTAGTTTCACTTTCATTTTCAAATCCAGTAGCTATAACCGTAACAATAACTTCATCTGTTAAATTATCATTTTGAATTGCCCCAAATATAATATTAACATCATTATTAGCTGCTGCTCTAACTGTTTCAACTGCATCTTCTATTTCAAATAATGTTAAGTTAGAACCACCTGTGACATTAACAATAGCATTTGTAGCTCCTTCAATAGTTGCTTCAAGAAGTGAATTAGCAACTGCTTGACGTGCAGCTTCGATTGCTCTATTTTCTCCAGCATTACAGCCAATACCAATAATAGCTGTACCACTTTTTTGCATAACTGTTTTAACATCAGCAAAATCAAGGTTAATAATACCAGTAACAGCAATAAGGTCAGAAATAGATTGAACTCCACGATGTAAAACATTATCAACTTCTTTAAAGGCATCTTTAAATGAAGTATTACGGTCAATTATATCACGTAATTTATCATTTGGAATAATAATTAATGTATCAACATGTTTCTTTAACTCTTCTAAACCTAAAAGAGCATTTTCCATCCTTCTTTTTCCTTCAAAACGGAAAGGCTTCGTAACAATTCCTACTGTTAATGCTCCTGATTCTTGAGCAATTTCTGCAATAACTGGGGCTGCACCTGTTCCAGTTCCACCGCCCATACCACAAGCTACAAAGACCATATCAGCGCCTTTAATAGCTTCTTCTAGGTCAGCTTTAGATTCAATAGCTGCTGCTCTACCAATTTCTGGATTTGCGCCAGCACCTAGACCTTCTGTAATAGTTGAACCTATTTGAATTTTATTTTCACAATGAGATGCATTTAATACTTGTAAATCAGTATTAACTACTATGAATTCAACACCTTTAACGCCCTCTTCAATCATTCTATTAACTGCATTATTTCCGCCGCCACCAACGCCAACAACTTTAATTTTTGCAATTTGATCCATTTCTAAACCGTTCATAAGCACTCTCCTTAACTATCAAAAAAATATCCAAACAATTTACCTAATATTGAATTTTCGTTTATATTAACTTTTTTATGGATTCCATTTAATATTTCTAACTCATCTAAATTAAAAACTGAATATTCTTTATTTTTTAATTTCAAACGATTATTATAATATTTTAATATACCAATTGCGGTGCTATATTTATTATTTCTTACACCTACAGTATCTATTTTACCAAGAATATGTTGTTTAGTAAAGACTTTATCGAGTAAATTATTAAAATCTCCCATTTCTGAAGCCCCACCTGTAACAATTATATAATCAATATTTTTCTTTGTTAATAAATTCATTTGTTTTTTAGACAGCTCCAATATTTCTACTAATCTGCTTTCTATTATTTCACTTAAATCTTTTTGATTAATATTAACCGTTTCTCCTAGCCTATCCGTTAAAATAATTTTTTCATCACTAGAAGCTAAGTTAGAAGTAGCAAGCCCTAAACTTTCTTTAAGTTCTCGTGCATCTTTTTTAGTTATTTTATAAATATACGCAATATCATTATCTATATTAGCCCCACCAAGTTCAATTACTTCCGTTTTAGTTAAAATTCCTTTATTAATTATTGAAACTGTAGTAGTTTCATCTCCGATATTAATTAAAGCACCTAAATATTTACTTGTATCTTTAGTTCTATTAGCTGCATAATCAGCAAGAGATGTTACAACCACATCTATAACTTTAACCCCAATTTTTTCCATAACGCTTACAAAACTATTTATAGTACTTTTTGGTGATGTAATTAACACTGCTTTAAGCGATAACTTTTTAGCAATCATATTAATAGGATTCTTTACAATTAAATCATTATCAACTTTATATCTCGTAGGAATTATACTTACCAGTTCACTATCCTCATTTATTTTGTTATAACTGGCAGCATGCATTGCTCTTACTAAATCTTGATGGGTAATTACATGGTCCTCATTAGTAATCGTACTTACGCCTTCTGACATCGTAATATCAGTATAATAAGACGGAATACTAATAATTACTTCTTTAACAGGAACCCCCAGCATTTCTTCAGCTTTATGAAATGCTTCTTTTAAAACTGGAATAAGTTCTTCTTTATTAACAATTAACCCTTTTTTTACCCCTTTAGTAGGTACTTCGGAAACACAAAGAATATTCAAAGAATTTTTAATAAACTCTCCAACTATCAACTTAATAGTACTTGTGCCGATATCTAAACTAGCAATTATTTTTCTCATTGTTTCCTCCTATTTTCTTTAAAATAATTATACTTTAATTAAAAATTATTTTCAAGGTAAATACCAAAAAAACCTTCTTTAGATAGAAAGTTTTTTATAATTTATTATTTTTTAGGTTTCAACCTTGTTCTATAATGCATATTTAAATTCCCACTTTTCCGACCATTAATTGGCTTTTTCACAAAAAATACTTTATCTTCGTCTTTTAAAACATAAAATCTTGATTCCAAATTACCATTAACATAAACTCGCAAAATTATATCCATATTATCTTTATAATAATAACGCATAACATCTAAAACCGTTGAATTTTCTGGAAAATCTCTATCCCCAAAAATAGTATGGATTCTAATAGTTGGTCTAAAGAGTTCATTTTCTGCTTGTTTTAAGAGCATTTTATTACTAGCTTGATAATCACCTATTGCTTTTAAAGCTGCATAAAAATTAGAGCCCTTCATCACAATATGTTGAATTTTTTGGTTATTATTTCCTTTTAAACGATTTGATATCGTCGCATAACCATATAAATTAGTTTCTTCCATACTTTTTGTAAAAATAGAAAGTTTTATAGTTTTACCTTCAATCTCAATAATTAAATCCAAACTTCTATAACCATTAAAATCTGGTGTCGTTAAACAATTCTTAATATTTAAAATCGGATAAATCTCTTTAAGTAAATTTAATACTCTATAACAATCTTCTTTATTATCTACTATAATCTCTATATTAATAAGGTCTGGAATATCATCTAATGTTTGATTAGCAAGCATATTATTATATATACTAGCAATATTTTTTAAACGCATATTAATTTTATTACGAATACCATTTCTAACTAATAAAAAATTTAAAACTTTAAAAAGTTGTTCCACATAAGCTTGATTTTTATATTCAAAATCTTGCTTCAAAGACGTTGTTTTATAATATTCATCAGGAAAGATATATTTAAGACATAAATCTTCTAATTCTCTAGCTGCTGCTAAAGCTCCTATTCCAAAATTTAAAGGAACATAAAATCCTAATGTTTGTTTAGCCTTGTTAATTCTTCTTACTTCATCTTGATATTCCAAAGTACTCATATTATGAAATCTATCTGCTGATTTAATATATATTATTCGAAAATCTTTTAACATATTTCGTAAAATTGCAGCATTATTAAATCTTTCTTCAGCTGTTTTATTTTTTAAAGTTATATTATTAGTATCAGTTACCCCTAAAACTAAATTTGCAATATCTTGATTAAAATTAATTTCTAAATCTTCATATGTAGTATCTGTATCTTCTAACGTATCATGTAAAAGTGCTGCTGCTACAGAATTTGCATCATATAAATGATATTTTATCATTAATAAATATGCAACATGAATAGGATGGATAATATATGGTTCTCCACTTTTACGTTTTTGACCCTTATGAGCTTCATCTGCAAAATGATAAGCTTTTAGTATTAAATCAATTTCTTCTAAAGTAAAATGTTTTTTAATCTCTTTTTCAAATTCACTAACCATATAAACTCCTCTAAAATTATATTAATAATAGCAAAAAAGCCTTTTTATGTCAATTAGGCTTTCCTATTTTATTCTTATATTATATGCTAAATTTCTTACAGTAATAATAGCATTAATTGAATCCGCATTAATAATATTACTTGGAACTTTAACTATTAACTTTTCATCATAAGTACCTTTATTATAAACACTAGCTGTTGTATTATAATTTTTATCACCAATTTTATATTTTATTTCCATAAAATCTTCAAAAAAATCTTTAAAATTTCGCTTCGCATTCATATATTTTGAATTAGCATCCAAACTTAATTCATAATCAAATACTAAAAAAGTAAACCTTCCTATTTCTGAACCTGTTATTGATACTGCATCACTTGCATCATAACAATTATTAGCTGTTACACAATATTTATAAGTATATAAAACTCTATTACTTATTTCATAACTACTAATAATGGCATTTGTATCTTTTAAATTTGTTGTCTTAAAATTCATATTAGCACCAATAATAATATTATTAGTATTAATTTTACTTTTTTCTATACTAGGTTTAATTGTAATATTTTTATTTTGAGGTCCAAAATGTTTTTCATCATTATTAAAACCTGAATAAGCTACAATTGAATATTTTTTTTCTAACTCTCCCTTATTTAATTCATATACTAATATACAAGCAGTGGTCGAATTAGCTTTTATTTTAGCTCCAGTATAAGGATTACCATAATCTTTAAAATAATTTCCTAAATAAATTGTTGGTGATACAAATCTTTTATTAACATAAACTCTTAAATTAGCATCATTAAATACTTTATCTTCATGATATCTATTAGTTAATTCCAATTCCAAAATTAAATATGTTTTTCCTTTATTTAATGATTTACCATTTAAAGTTAAATCTGATATAAAAGAATCCTTAATTTTAACATTTATATAACCAAAAGCAAAAGACTCATTTTCTTTATAAACTTTTCTAACTTCATAGTTAGAATAAATTATAGAACCTATTAAAATAAAAGCTACTATAAATATAATTGTAAAAATAAACTTATTTTCTTTATAATAATATCCTAACTCTCTAAAAAAACGTCTTATAGTTCTTTTAGTTTTATATGAATCTTTACCCACTAAAAATTCAAACTCTTCATCATCTTCACTACTAATTTCTAAATTATTTAAATCATTTTCGAAGTTAAATTTTTTAATATTAAAGCCTACACCTCTAATTATAAATAAAATAATAAATATATATTGGCTGTAATGAATTATTGTAAATACGTCACGAATAATCCGAGCCATCGTAAAATTAAGAGTACCTTCTTCAATTTGCCCAAAAATATTTATACAAGTAGTTAACAAAATAAATATTCCAATATAATAAATAATACTAAAACTATAAAACTTTGTTGGTTTTTCTTTATTTTGTAATAAAAAATATAAAGCTATCAAAACAGTTAATATTACAATAACTGCTACATACATAAATATATTTATATAATTACTAGCAAGTCCTGATAAAATATTTGTAAAACTAAATGAGTAGTCATAAGCTACATAAGAACTAAAAAAGCTAACTATAGTTTTAGTTTTAATTATCAAATAAATCATTGGCAATAACAACAACAAATGAATTATTCTAAAATGTTTAATTAAAAATGCATACGGTTTTTTAAGTATCATTAGTCTCACCTACTATATAATTTTAACAAACAAAACTTCCTTTGTAAATTTTTTTTAAATTTTTCTTAAAAGTTATTGACAAAAAATCTTTTATCAGTTAATATAACAATCACCAATTCACTTACAGGCGAATTGGTGCTAGTATCACACTAGTCAACCCCTTTTTATTCTTTTTAGAAGCTGTCTTCAGGGGGCAGCTTCTCTTTTTTTGTAAAAAAATATTAAGTAATATATATTTATCTAATAATATTAACTTGTTTTAATTATATCTTTATTGTATAATTATTTTAATAATAGGTGGTGTCTTTTTATGAGAGAATTTGATTTTGAACATAATTCAATAGTTGAAATCGTTAATGAAATAATAATGGATGCTATAAAGAAGAAAGCTAGTGATATTCACTTTGACCCTACTAAAGATACTTTAATGGTGCGAATTAGAATAGATGGTGAATTAATTGACTATGCTAAAATACCTAATGATTTAAAGAAAAATGTTATCACTCGTATTAAAATTATTAGTGGTATGAACATCACCGAAAGCAGATTACCTCAAGATGGTGCCATAAAAAACGCTCTTGATAATTCTTCTCTAGACTTACGTGTTTCTTCCCTTCCTGTTGTTAATGGAGAAAAAATGGTAATAAGAATTCTTGATTATAGTATGAGCTTAAATGGTTTAGAAAACCTAGGATTTTCTAAAAATAATTTAGCTAAAGTAAATAAAATGATTCAAAATGAAAATGGTTTAATTTTAGTAACAGGGGCAACAGGAACAGGTAAATCCACTACTGTATATGCCCTACTCCAAAAATTAAATACTAAAGAGCGGAATATCATAACAGTCGAGGACCCTGTAGAAATGAAAATAGCGGGTATTAATCAAGTTCAAGTATTAAGTGAAATAGGTCTCACTTTTAGTCATACATTAAGAAGTATTTTAAGACAAGACCCTGATATCATAATGGTTGGTGAAATTCGTGATGATGAAACAGCTCACATTGGTGTAAGAGCAAGTATTACTGGCCATTTAGTTTTATCAACAGTACACACTAATAATTCTCTAACTACTATTGAACGTTTACTAGATATGAAAGTAGAACGTTATTTATTAAGTTCTGCACTAACTGGAATCATTTCCCAAAAACTAGTAAAAAAACTTTGTCCTAAATGCCAAAAAACTAGAAAAACAACAGAATATGAAAAAAAATTATTTAAAAAACACTTAGGTAAAGAAATCACAGAGATTGCTATCCCTACAGGATGTCCAAATTGTAATCATGGTTTTTTAGGTCGAATTGCCATTCATGAAGTATTATCTATTAATGAAAATATTAGAGAAGCTATAAATAGCAACATTAAAAGAAAAGAGTTAAAACATTTAGTATATAACTCCAAAGAAGACATAACAACAATGTTTGAAGATGGTCTAGAAAAAGTAGTTCTTGGCCTAACCACAATTGAAGAAATATTAAAAACAGTCGATGTCGCTAGTTCTGAAGAATTAGAAGTTTAAAAAAATTTGCAAGTAAATTTGCAAATTTTTATTTTCTTTTAAACCCTTTTTTTATTAATTTTGAAATATAATTAACTAATAATATAATTATATATTCAAAATATAAATATAGTAACATAATCTTATAAGTCAAAACCAATTTTTGTTTTACAAAATAAACCATAAATGGAATAAGCATTACTATAAATAATAAAATTAAATTCAAAAAATTTTTTTTATAAAATTCTTTTTTTATTTTTTCTCTTTTTTCATAAAAACTATTCATAAATAAATATAAACACATAACTGCAAAAAGATACTTATCAACAAACTCTTTTCCAAAAGAAGAAAAATAATAAAAAGCAATAATTAAAAATAAAGTATCTATTCTAAATATTTTAAAGAAATTCTTTTTTAAATACTTTAAAGAAAAAGTTTTATAATTATCATTATTTAAATTATTTAATATACTAACAATAAAAAATAATATCCACGGTACAAACGTAATAATAACTATATAATTATCTATTTTCATTACTAAACTCCTTTCCATATAAACAACCACAATAATCTTGTCTATATAGATTGTATAATTTACTATACTCTATACTTCTTTTATAGCCATCATTTTTTTTGAAATCACCATAAATAAAAGGAATCCCCACTTGTTTTTCTATTTCTTCCCCAATTCTATTTATAATTTGACTATTTTTATGAGGACTAACAGTTAAAGTTGTTCCAAAAAATTCATAATTATTCTGAAGAGCACATAAAGCTGTTTTCTTTATTCGCAAATAAAAACACTTATTACACCTAGCTCCCCCTTCAACTTCACATTCCAATCCTTTAGCTATTTTTTTAAACTCTAAATTATCATAAACACAGTCTAAATAATCTAACTTAATATTAGGTTCTTTTATTTTTAGTTCATTTATAAACCTAATTTGTTCATTTTTTCGATGAATATATTCTTCTTCTGGCTCTATATTAGGATTATAATAAAAAACTGTTATGTCAAAATAATCTTTTAAAAAACTAATTACTTCTGTAGAACAAGGACCACAACAACTATGTAAAAGTAGCTTTTTTTTACCTTTAAAATTTTTAACTAAATCTTTTAATTTATTCTGGTAATTTATTTTTTGTTCCATCATCTTTATCATCCCCTGAACTACTTCCAAACTCTGTAAATAAACCAACTAAATCATTATTACTATCATAACTATCTAAATAAAGAGTTCCTTTTTTATCTCCAACTAGCATATAAAATTCCTTATAATTATTTAGTCTTTTCATATTAAGAATATTAACATATGCATGATTACCATCATTCATCCTAAGAAAGAATCTACTATCATCAATTACAACCTCTTCGCTAATGTCAGGGTCATATTCTATTTCATTAATCATATTTATAATATCAAAATGAACACTTTTAAAAGAAGTTATAAAATCTTTAAGTAAATCAATAGGAACATAATTTATAAGGGTTGGAATACCTAAATACTTATTAGAATTTTCTACTTCTTTACCATTACTAAGAACTACTTTATTAGTATTACGATTATAAAATAAAGGACTTGCTTCTACAACATCAATAATAATAGTTCCATTTATTTTTTTCGTTATTTTTACGTCATTAACAAGCTCTAAAGATTTAATCTTATTAATTAAAGTTCTCTTACTAGTTTTAAAAATTGAAGGATAATCTTTAATACCTGCTACTTCAATTATTTCATTATCGCTTAAAAAATTCGTATTTTTAATATAAATATTTTTAATTGGCATTGTAAAAAAAGTATAAAAAAGCATACCTATTATATATAAAAATAATAGTAATACAACGAAAGCTTTAATATTAAGTTTTCTCTTTACTTTTTTATTCTTTTTCAATCATTTCACTTCCAGTCTAGTATCTCTTGTTCTAAAATTAAATCAATACCATATTTATTCTTAATTTCTTTATGTACTAATTCTATCAAATTTTTAATGTCATTACTAGTAGCATTACCAGTATTTACAATAAAATTAGCATGTTTTTCAGATATTTCTGCTCCTCCAATTTTAATTCCTTTAAGACCAGCTTCTTCTATTAATCTTCCCGCATGGTCATTGATAGGATTTCTAAAAACACTACCTGCTGAAGGAAATTCAAGTGGTTGACTTTTAAGTCTTCGTTCACATCTATCCTTAATAATTTTTTCAGAAACCGCTTTGTTGCCTTTTTCTAATTTAAACCTAGCCTCTAATACAATAAAGCCTAATTCTTTAATATTACTAGTGCGATAACTAATTTCTAAATCAGTCTTCGAAACTTCTTTAACTTCAAAATTTTTTGTTAACACTTTTAAACTTATTAAGTTGTCAAATATTTCTGAATTATAAGCCCCAGCATTATTATTAATACTTCCTCCTACAGTACCTGGAATATTTATTGCCCACTCTAATCCTGTAAGGTTATTATTTACTGTTTTTTTAGTTAAAGTCCCCATCATCGTTCCCGCTCCAACTAAAACTTCTAAATCATTTATTTCAATATAATTAAGACCATCTAATTTAATTATCGCTCCCAAAAAATAATCATCTAAAATAACATTAGACCCAGCTCCTAATATAAAATATTCGATATTTTGTTCTTTTAAAACTCGAAGAATATTTATTAAAGCATCTATATTATTAACACTAATTAAATATTTAGCCTTACTTTCAACTTTATAAGTATTATAATTTTTTAAAGAAACATTTTCTTTTACAATTACGTCTTTTACATCATTCATTTAATAGCTCCTTTAATTCCTGTACAATCACATCACTACTGTCAGTTTTACCTAAATTTTTTAAATTCATTTTCATAATTTCATATTTTTGTTTATCATTCAATAAATCCGTCACTAAATTAAATAAAGTTTTTCCATCTAAATCTTTTTCTTCAATTAATAGTCCAGCATTAGCATCGACAATTTCTTTTGCATTATAAAATTGATGATTATTAGCAACATAAGGACTTGGTACAAATATAGCTGGTAAACTTAAAGCTAAAATTTCACTAATGGTACTAGCCCCTGCTCTTGTAACTATTAAACTAGCATTTTTCATTAAACCTGGCAAATTATCCAAATATGGTAAAACTTTAATATTTTGACTAAATCTTGACCCACTAACAAAGTTATCATAATAATTCTTACCTGTTATATATAAAACTTGGTATTCACTTTTTCTACTTAAACGTAAAAACTCTTTTAACTTTTCGTTCATAGAACTACTTCCTAAAGAACCTCCAACTATTATAACAAGCTTTTTACTATTATCAAGACCAATTTCGCTTTTTTTAATTTCTTTTGCATTTATTGCAGCTTCTCCACAAGGATTACCAGTATAAATAACTTTTTTAGCTTTTTTAAATTTATTCATAGTTGACAAAAAAGAAACTGCTACTAAATCTACATTACGTGCTAAAAATTTATTAGTTTTACCAATTAAGCTATTTTGTTCATGTAAAAAAGTTTTAATATTTAATTTCTTCGCTGCTTTCAAAACAGGATAAGTAACATATCCTCCAAACCCTAATACAATATCTGGTTTAAAATCTTTGAGTATCTTTAAACATCTATGATAACTATTAGTTAGTAAAAAAGTATTCTTAATATTTTTAAATATATTCTTATTTAAACCATTAATTAAAATACCTTCATAAGGAATTCCTCTATTAGGTATAAGTTCACTTTCCATCCTTGTTTTAGTTCCTATATATAATACTTCCAAGTTTTTTTCTGTTTTTTTAAGTTTGTCAAGTATTGCTAAAGCTGGATATATATGACCACCAGTCCCACCAGCACTAACAACTATGCGCATAAACTCACCTCTTATTTAATTATACTATAAATTATTAAAAAAACTATCATTTTTAATTAATTAGACTTATTTTAAGTAAATCTTTATTACCAAAATAATCCTTTTAAAGCATCAAATATCCCTGATATACCATTAGTCATAATATCACTTACACTACTTGATATTTTATTGCCAATTTTTGTCACTCCATTTGAATAATCAACTTTTTCATCTTTTAAATAATCTTTTACATCAACCATTTCTCCATTTTCAATATCTTTTTCAAATTGTTCCATAGCTTCTTTAGTAAGAACTGCTCTATTTCCCGTCTTAGTTTCATAATAACCACTTTCATAAGCAATAATAAGAGCTACAAAAATAATTATAAGCACCCATAAAATTCTAAAAAAATATTTACTTTTCTTATTTTTTTTCATGATTATCCTCCAAATATTCATATAATACTTCTGCTAAAACTTGAACTGTATTATTTACTTCATCTATTGTATTTTGAAATCCTCCTATTTGAATTAAAAGCGTATTATTATTAAAATCTTGATTATATACCCCATGATAACCAGCACCACCTCTAAGACTTACTCCTAAACTAAGATTTTCGATTTTATTTTTAATTAAATTATCTAAAGCTATAGCCAATTTTTGATTTTCTTTATAGTTATTATTATAAGTTCCTATTACAAATAATATTTTAGCATAATTTTTTTCATTAATATTTACGGTCGTATTTTCATAATTATTACTAGAAACTTGAATATCCAGAAAATATTTTAAAGTTTTATTATTTTGATAAGCTTTATCTAATAATATTCTTGAAGCTTTATAACTATTAGTATAAGGTATATTATTATCTTTAAGTATTTTAGCAATACTTTCTTCTTCAACTAAAGAATTTATATTATATTTTTTCAAATTTTCATTTAATATTCTACTTGCTTGAGTTACAAATGAATTAATATTATAAGAATTATAATGCTTACTTTTATATTTATCGGTTTGAAATGTATTATATATATATATTAAAGGCGAATTATCTATAACAATATCTGTAAAATTAGTTTTATCATTTATAACAGTCTCATCCTTTTTAAACTTTAAACCATAAATATTTTTCTTAAAAAAATTATTATAAAAATCATCCTTATTAGACAAATCTAAACCATATAAATTTTTCTCAAAATTAGCCATATTAACATTTATATTTTTTAAAAACAAAGTAATTATAGCATTACATATTATAATTAAAATTATACTACTAAAAGTTATTATATATATAAGTTTATATCTCGGAACCTTTATCTTTTTTTTAGTTACAAATCTTTTCATAATATCCACCACTTATATTATATAAAAACAAAGTTAAAAAAAATGTCGAACAAAAAAATAGCTTAATTAAAATTTTAAGCTATTTTAAAACTATATAACCACATACGGGTCACTTGCTGTCCCTTTTCCTGTTAATGTTACAGCAGCCTTCAGATTTATTACTGGGCGCACACCAACCGTGCCCTTCACGTGCCAGTAGTCGAGGTCGCCAGCAGCATCCAAGCCGAACACGCTAGCATCCAAGCCGAACACGAAAGCATCCGGGTTGTCGAAGCAATACGGAGACAAAGAGTAATAATTTTGTCCATTATATAAATAATATCCATAATTATCATTGTTTCGTAGTCCACCAGCC
>CAPZYV010000009.1 GCA_948750805.1 uncultured Bacilli bacterium
ATTTAATTTTAGGTATTTGTTTTTTGTTATTAGTTTTAGTTTTAATACCTGGTATTGGTAGTGTAAGAAACGGTTCTAGAAGCTGGTTTGGAATTGGTGGACTTGGTATTCAACCTAGTGAATTTGCCAAAATTGGACTTATTATTTATACAGCTAAATATTTAGCAAGTAATAGAAAAAATATGCATGATGTTAAAAAGGGAGCTTTACCTATATTTTTAGTTATAGGGGTTTTCTTTTTACTTATTATGTTAGAACCTGATTTTGGAACGGCAATGGTTATTACTCTCACTTTAATCTGTTTAATTTTTATATCAGGTTTAAAAATATCCTTTTTTATTAAATTAGGACTTTTAGGGTTACTTGGGATTGTGGGACTCATTATTGCAGCGCCTTATCGAATGGCTCGAATTATATCATTCTTAAATCCTTGGAGTGACCCTTTAGGTGCTGGCTATCAAATTATTCAAAGTTTATATGCGATAGGACCAGGTGGATTACTTGGACAAGGTTTTATGAAGAGTAGACAAAAACATTTTTATCTTCCAGAACCACAGACTGATTTTATTTTTTCAATTATTAGTGAAGAATTTGGTTTTTTAGGTGTCATAATTGTTTGTGGTTTCTTCTTTTTCATATTTTACCGAATGCTAAAAATAGCCTTGTCTTCAACCGATTTATTTAAGAAATATTTAGCTTTTGGACTTGCATTTGGACTATTTATTCAAGCTAGCTTAAACCTTGCCGTTGTAGTTGGTTTAATTCCTGTAACAGGTGTTACATTGCCATTTTTTTCTTATGGTGGGTCATCACTTTTAGTTTCTTTGTTAAGTGTCGGACTAGTTTTAAATGTTAGCAGAAAATAATATTTCCTTTTTTTATAACATGATTAAAAATTAATAATATAATGTTATAGATACAAAGGAGATTTTAATGAATAATTTAATTGGAAATACCCCAATAATTGGGATAAAATATAAATATAAAGGTGTTATAAGAAAAATTTATGCTAAACTTGAATATTATAATTTTAGTGGAAGTATAAAAGACCGAATAGCATATTATATTTTAAATAATGCAAAAGAAAAAGGAATTTTAAAAGAGGGTCAGCCGATAATAGAAGCAACTAGTGGTAATACTGGTATTGCTTTTGCAGCTTTAGGAGCCTTATATAACCATCCAGTTCATATTTTTTTACCAGATTGGGTAAGTGTTGAAAGGCGAAAAATTTTAGAACTTTATGGAGCTAATATTCATCTCGTAAGTAAAAATGATGGATTTCAAGGTGCTATAAAAATGGCTGATGAATTAGCTCAAAAAATAAATGGTTTTCGACCTAATCAATTTAATAATTATGATAATGTTTTAGCACATTTTTATACAACTGCTGAAGAAATAATTAAATATGTTCCTGATATTTCTATTTTTGTAAGCGGGATTGGTACAGGAGGTACTTTAATAGGCGTTGGAAAGAGATTAAAAGAATATAACTCTAATATAAGAATTGTAGCTTTAGAACCTGATAAAATGGCTTTACTAAGTGGTGGTGAGATGTCTAGTCATAAAATTGAAGGAATTGGTGATGATTTTGTTCCAGAGATAGTTGATAAAAACTTTATTGATAAAGTAGAAGTTATAAATGATGATGATGCCATTCAAATGTCTAAAATGTTAGCTAGAAAGCTAGGTTTAGGAGTTGGAATTTCAAGTGGTGCGAACTTTTTAGCAAGTGTTTTTCAAGAAACTGATAATGTGGTAACAGTATTTCCTGATAATGCTTTTAAATATTTAAGTACGGATTTAACTAAAAATAATATATCTTATGATGAAAAAATTAAAGATATTGAACTTATAGATTTGTTCATAGTATAATTATTTTTATAATGCTAAAAATAATATTGAAGTGATATTTATGTTTAAAAAAATACTGCCATGGCTTTTATTAATTACATTTTTTACATTAATTGGTTTATGGACTTATAATATGTTTAATACGAAAGATTATCAAGTTAAATTTGATGTTGATGGTGGCACAAGAGTCGAAGCTTTAAATGTTAAAGGCGGAAATAAAATAGATTCTCTTCCTAAAACAAATCGTGAAAATTTTGAATTCATGGGCTGGTATTTGGATGATGAACTATTTGATTTATCAGTACCTATTACTAAAGATATTACCTTAGTTGCTAAATGGTCTAAAAATACTCTTGAGCAATATACTCTTGCATTTGATTCTTTAGATGGAGATAAAATAAATAATATTATAATAAATAAAGATACTATATTAGAAAATTATCCTGTACCAACTAAAAATGGTTATACATTTAAAGGGTGGTATTATCATAATAAACTATATGATTTTACAAAACCAATTACAAAAAACATGACTTTTATTGCTAAATGGATAAAAGAATAAGAAAAACTAAAAAGAGGTAGCCAATTTCTCTTTTTTTTTGTATAATAATAGATAAGGAGAGATTTTATGAAAATACTAACAGTTAATGCTGGTTCAAGTTCATTAAAATTTAATTTAATAAGCTTACCAGAAGAAAAAGAATTAGTAAGTGGGAATTTTGAAAAGATAGGATTAAATGGTGGAATTTATAGTTTAAAAATTAATGGTTCTAAAATTAGTAAAGAAAGAGAAATGAAAGACCATAAAGTAGCTATAGAATTATTAATTAAAGAGTTATTAGAAAATAATATTATTAAATCATTAGATGAAATAGATGGTATAGGACATCGTTTGGTTCATGGTGGTGATAAATATGCTTCAAGTGTTATGATAGATGATGAAGTTATAAAAACGGTTGAAGATTTATCTGGCCTTGCACCTTTACATAATCCAGCTAATGTACTTGGAATTAAAGCTTTTAAAGAAGTTTTACCTAATGTACCAATGGTAGGTGTTTTTGATACTGCTTTTCACCAAACTATGAAAGAAGAAGAGTTCTTATATCCAGTTCCATATAGCTGGTATCAAGATTATAAAATTAGAAAATATGGTTTTCATGGTACAAGTCATAAATATATAACTAAAGTAATGCAAGAAAAACTAGGCAAAAAAGATGTAAATGTAATATCTTGTCATATTGGTAGTGGTGCTTCCCTTTGTTGTATTAAAAATGGTGAAAGTATTGATACAACTATGGGATTCACGCCTAATGCTGGAGTTGCTATGGGAACACGTAGTGGGGACATTGATTATTCAGTAATTCCATACTATATTAATGAAACAGGAGCTACTTTACAAGAAGTGGATAATATATTAAATAAGAAAAGTGGTTTATTAGGTCTTAGTGGGGTATCAAGTGACCATCGTGATATTGAATCTGAAATTGCCAAAGGAAATCAATTAGCAGGGTTAGCTGATAATATTTATATAAATAGGATTGTTGATTATATCGCTAAATACTATGTAAAATTAGAAGGCAAAGTTGATGCTTTAGTATTTACAGCTGGACTTGGTGAAAATGCTAGAGAATTTAGAGCACATATAATTGAAAAACTTACATGTTTAGGAATTATAATTGATGAAGAAAAAAATATGACAACAGCAAGTTATCTTGATATAACTGAAGGATTAATTTCTAGTACAGAATCTAGTGTTCCTATTTATGTTATTCCAACAAATGAAGAATTAATGATTGCTCTTGATACTTATTATTTCATAAAATAGGGGATGTTAATATTAATAGTGTAATAAAAAAAATCTATCGTAAAATAAAAGAATATAATAAAATCGTTATAGCTAGACATATAGGACCTGACCCTGATGCTATAGCTAGTGAGACAGCATTAAGAGATTCTATTAGGCTTACATTTCCAGATAAGGAAGTTGTAGCTGTAGGTCTAGGGGTTTCTAAATTTAAATATTATGGTATGCTTGATAAAATTGACGTAGAAAAGTTTAAAAATTGTTTATTAATTGTTTTAGACGTTCCTAATTTGCATCGTGTTGATGGGATAACTAATTTAGAATATAAGGAAATATTAAAAATAGACCATCATCCTGCCGAAGATATAAAAGGACCTATCGACTGGACAGATGACTCTTCTTGTTCAACATGCCAGATGATTGCAGAACTAATATTGAACTCACCATTAAAATTAGATACAAAAATAGCAGGGAATCTATATTTAGGTATAGTATCTGATAGTGACCGTTTTTTACTTTCATACACTACTGCTAAAACATTTGAAATTGTAAATAAATTATTATTAAAAAGTAAACTAGAATTTACATCATTATATAATTATTTATATGAACGTAGTATTGATGAAGTTAAATTTCAGGGATATCTAGCTAATAATATGTGTGTAACTGAAAATGGTTTAGGCTATATTATAATACCTAGTGATATTATAAAAGAATATAATGTTGATTTAGCAACTCCTTCTAATTTAATAAATAATTTTAATTTTATTAAAGAAGTCATTGCTTGGACATTTATTACAGAAGATGCTAAACATAAAGGATATAAAGTTAGTATTCGTTCTCGAGGGCCAATTATAAATGAGACTGCAAGTAAATACAATGGCGGAGGTCATAAATATGCTAGTGGAGCAAGACTTAATAGTGAAGAAGAAATAAATAGTTTTATTAAAGATTTAGATAATTTATGTGAAGAATATAAAAGAGCTAGTATTAGTAATATATAAAAATTGATAGTTGTGAACTATCAATTTTATTTTTATTTAATGATAAGCAAGGAAAGAAACTATCAAATGTATAATGTTAATTTAATAAATTTTATTATTTCTTAAATTTTGTCAAGTTATGTAACTATAATTGTTAAAATATTAAGCATTTGTTATAATAATATTAAAGACTAGGAGAAAATTTTATGGATAAGAAATATGTTTATCTTTTTAATGAAGGTAATAAAGAAATGAAAGAGTTACTTGGGGGTAAAGGCGCTAATTTAGCTGAAATGACCTCTATAGGTTTACCAGTTCCAAGTGGATTTACTGTTACTACCGAAGCATGTAATAAATACTATGAAGATAATGAAGTTATGGCTGAAATTATTAAAGAAGAAATTTTTTCGAAATTAAAAGAATTAGAAAATATTACAGGTAAAATTTTTGGTTCTAAAGAAAATCCTTTACTTTTAAGTGTTAGAAGTGGAGCACGTGCTAGTATGCCTGGAATGATGGATACAGTATTAAATTTAGGATTAAATGATGAAGTAGCAGAGTATTATGCTAAGTCAATTAATAATAAAAGATTTGTTTATGACTCATATCGACGTTTAATTATGATGTATGCTGATGTTGTAAAGGGGCATTCTAAATCTAATTTTGAAGAATATTTAGACCAGTATAAAGAAAATAGAGGCTTAAAAACTGATTTAGAATTAACTGATGATGATATGTATATTATAACTTTAAGTTTTAAAGATATTTATTTGAACGTTGTAGGTAGTGAATTTCCTAGTGATGTAAAAACTCAATTAATAGAAACTATTACGGCAGTATTTAGAAGCTGGAATAATGAAAGAGCTATATATTATCGTAAATTAAATGATATCCCATCTTCTTGGGGAACCGCTGTTAATGTTCAAGAAATGGTTTATGGAAATAATGGCGAAAATAGTGGAACAGGAGTAGCTTTTACTAGAAATCCTGCAACTGGGGAAGATAAATTATATGGTGAATATCTAATAAATGCCCAAGGCGAAGATGTTGTCGCTGGTATAAGAACTCCCGAGCCTATTTCTAAATTAGAAAGTATTATGCCTGATATTTATAAGGAATTTGTTAAATATGCAAAAATGTTAGAAAGTCATTATCATGATATGCAAGATATGGAATTTACAATTGATAATGGTAAATTATATATGCTTCAAACTCGTAATGGTAAGAGGACTGCCCTAGCAGCTTTAAAAATAGCTGTTGATATGGTTCAAGAAGGATTAATAACTAAAGAAGAAGCTATAATGCGTTTTGATGCTAAAAGTTTAGATAGTCTTCTTCATCCCACATTTAATGTAGAAGCACTAAGTAATGGTAAAATTATAGCCAATGGTCTTGCAGCATCACCTGGTGCAGCCGCTGGTTCAATTTACTTTAATTCAGAAGATGTAATAAAACATCATAATGCCGGCGAAAAAACAATTTTAGTTCGTCTAGAGACTTCACCTGAAGATATTGAGGGAATGCATCATGCTGAAGGCGTTTTAACAATTAGAGGAGGTATGACTAGTCATGCCGCAGTTGTAGCTCGTGGTATGGGTATATGTTGTGTCTCAGGATGTGGAACATTATCAATTAATGAAGAAAATAAAACTTTAATAACTCAAGATGGTAAAATTTATCATGAAGGCGAAAAAATTAGTTTGGATGGTTCAACAGGACTAGTATATGATGGTTTAATTAAAACGGAAGAACCAAATATAAGTGGCGACTTTGCAACGTTTATGTCTTGGTGTGATGATGTCAGAAGATTAGAAGTTAGAGCTAATGCTGATAATCCTAAAGATGCAGAAGTAGCTAAAAAGTTTGGAGCACAAGGTATTGGCTTGTGTCGTACAGAGCATATGTTTTTTGATGAAGAAAGAATATTTAATTTCCGGAAAATGATTGTATCAGAAACAGTTGAACAAAGAGAAAGGGCTTTAAAGGACATTCTTCCATATCAAAAAAGTGACTTTGAAGCATTATTTAGAATAATGTCGCCATATACTGTTACGATTCGTTACCTTGACCCTCCATTACATGAATTTTTACCACATACAAATGAAGAAATCAAATTATTAGCTAATAGCTTAAATATGAAGTTTGAAGATTTAAAAAAGCGAATAGAATCTCTTAAAGAATTTAATCCGATGATGGGACATCGTGGATGCCGTCTAGCTGTAACATATCCTGAAATAGCTCGTATGCAAACAAGAGCAATAATTGAAGCTGCAATTAATGTTTTACGCGATGGCATAATTGTTAAACCGGAACTTATGATACCATTAATCGGTGATGAAAAAGAAATGATATTTGTTAAAAATATTATTACCGAGACTGCTGATACCATAATTAAAGAAAATAATAGTAACTTAAAATATGAAATTGGCACAATGATTGAAGTTCCTCGGGCAGCAATTCTTGCAGATGAAATAGCAAAACATGCCGAGTTCTTCTCTTTTGGTACTAATGATTTAACGCAATTAAGTTATGGATTTTCAAGGGATGATGCCGGAAAGTTTTTACAAGATTATTATAAAAATAACATTTTTGAATTTGACCCATTTGCTAAAATTGACATTAAAGGAGTGGGCGAGTTAATTAAAATAGCTGTGCTAAAAGGAAGACAAACTAGGCCCAATATTCATTTAGGGATTTGCGGGGAACACGGTGGTGACCCAGCAAGTGTAGAATTTTGTGAAAGTGTAGGACTTGATTATGTATCATGTTCACCATACCGTATTCCGATATCTAGAATATCAGCCGCAAAAGCAAAAATAAAGATGAATCAATCAAAATAAAATTCTGATGAAGTTATATCAAGTATTACTCAGGAAACTTTATAAAACCTGAGTATTTTTTTATTATAAGAAAAAGTTTGCTAATCAAAAAAGATAACTTTAGTTTTAATCACTCATTATTAGTCTTTTTAAGTTATTATTTATATATATTCTATTATTAATTTATTAATTGAATTTTATTGCTAAAATAAGATTTTTATGATATAGTATCCAATCAAAAGCAGTCTAATTAAGAATAATGGGGGGTAAAAATGGCTGAAAATTATTTTGAAATGCAAATAAGAAATATTAGAAATGCTGAAATTAAGGAAAGTGAGCGAAATACATTTTTCGATTCTTTTGATGCAATTAAAAAGGAATCTTTTGAGGCTCTTAAGGTTATTATAAGAACTGTTGAATTTCCGGAAATGGCTAAAATTATATTAGATTTAAAGAATTTGCCTTCAGTAAATTTCGAAAAAATAATATATTTTCTTAAACATCCTGATTATATTTCTTCTAGTGATGAAGTACTAGATTGGATGACGCATTTAGATTTAGAATCTTTTCATGACATTTTATATTTAATTAAGCCAATTTTTTTGGGAAATGATGAGGCGTGTAATAAAATAAGGTTTCCTTTATATTATCCAATAATAAGAATAATGGATTATTGTTTGAAACATAGTTTTTTTGAAAAATTTAGTATTTGTACTGAAAGACTAGAAGATTGGGTTTTGGAAGCTTATTGTAATGTTCGTAAAAACTTAATAGAAGAATGTATAAATAATAATCGAAACAATCCAGAAATGTTTTTCTTATTTAATCATCAAAATTCATCTATAGTTCGAAAATGTATTGGTGAAGAAGACATACCAAATTTAACATATCCTACTTGTAAAATGTTAATATCGCAAAATTTACTTCCAGGCGAGTTAATTAACTGCAGTTCCTTTTTTGATGTATTTAAAAAATTTTCGCTTCCAGAACAAATTGCAATTACAGAATTATTAGAAGGATATGATTACCCTACAGAGTTAATTGATTTATTACATAAATTATTTAATAAAGAAAAAGTAGATAATATTGATAATAATGAAAGATATTTTAATATTCATAATATATTAGAGATTTCACCTGATTTTTTTGAGAAAATCAGAAATGAAATAATTAGCTCATCTTATTTTAGAAAATTTAATGTTGAAAAAGATGAATTTTGGCAATTTATAAATAGTATTTTTAGTAAATCAAAAGAATTAGAATGTTCGAAAGCACTTACTGAAGGTTCCTATTATAAGTTAAGGGAATTATATAGAAAATGTTCTAGATATGCAACAGAATCAATTGTTTCCTCCTTATATCCTATATCTGATTTAACACAAAGGGTTACATATATGGATAAAGATGAATACAATATTTTATGTCGAGTGCAAACATTATACGATTTACCAGATTTAGATGAATCCTTTAATAAAAGAACATTCTGTGATTTTAGTATTTTAACCCAAGATAATTTTTCACATTATCCAGGTGCTATATTGCATGGTTATTATTCAAAAGTAACTGCAGATTTAATCGCTCATATTTATCCTACAGATTCTTTAAGCAGTTCATGGGCAAAATATCAAAAAGATTTATCGCAAAAACCTAATATGTTATTAGATATAGATGATTTAAATGCATTGGCTTATGCTTATAAAACATATTGTGAATTATGCATAAGAACAAAGACTAGAAATAACGAGGTTTTAAAATCTGATGCTATTATATGCTTTGACGATGTAGATGATAGGTCTATTAGATATGCTGAAAAACACAATGAAAGAATATTAGTATTAAAAAGAACTAAAAAAACTATTGAATGTAATGAAGATATATATTCTCATTTACAATAAATTAATAAGAACTAAAATATATTCAAGTTGGTATTAAATATATAGTCTCAGATAAATTAGGAAATTATCGCGCTACGATTGAAATAATAGCAGAAAAAATAATTAAATTTAAAGTTTTAGAAATATTTGATTAAATTATTAATTATAATATGATATAATGCAATTAAAGAAGGAGTTTATATGAAAAAATTACTGATTAGTTTATTAACTATTTTTATAACTATAGGACTTATTTTATTAGGTATTTCATTAAATTTAAAAAGAACTATTTCTAATGTAACTTCAACTATTATAAAAGAAGAAGTAACAAATACTATGACTACGTATTTAGAAAACAATACTAGTGTAGATAAGGAAGAAATAAAAAAAGGAGTAGATAAAGTACTTAATAGTAATGATACTCTTAAAAAAACTATTGATAACTATTATGATGAAATTATAAATGTTTTAGGTAATAAAGATGCTAAAGAAATAAATGTTGCTAGTGAACTTGAAACTTTAATAGATAATAGTGAAGAAATTTTAAAAGAATATGGAGTAACTATTTCTAAACAAGATAAAGAAAAATTAATGGAAATAGTTTCTAATGATGAAATTAATAAAACTGTTAATGAGGCAATAAAAGAAATAAAAAGTGATATGCCTAAAGAAGTTACAGAGGTAATAAATATTTTAAATTTTATAAGTGGTACAACTTTTAAAATAATATTAATTAGTGTTATAATTTTATTTCTAGTAGTAATAGCTTTATTAAAGAAAAGTACTTACAAATGGTTAATTAATTTTGGTATTGCTAGTATTATAACGGGATTATTATATAGCTTTGTATTACCAAATTTAATGGATATTATAACTAAAAGTTTAAATGATAATATAAGTATTTCTCTATCATCTATGGTAAATTATGGTTATATAGTTTTAATTCTTGGCGTTATAGCTGTTATTTTAAATATAGTTTTAAATAAAATTTTTAATAAAGAATTATCTTAAGCTTTAGTTTTTTAAAGCTTTTTCTTTGCTTTTCTAAAGTTATTATGCTATTATTATTTTTTAAAGGGAGCAATTTATATGTTTAAAGAAGAAATAATAGAATTATTAAATTTAATAAAGAACACCGATGGTAAAGACCGTGAAGAAATAATTGCCAGTAATTTTGAGTTATTATCTGCTTCTTTTTATGCTTTAACATATGCAGAAAAAAAAGAATTAATAACTTTGTATAGTGGTATTTTATATGACATGGGTCTAATTGCAAGTTCTAATTTATCTGAAGAAGAAAGATTAAAAAGAAGAAATGCTGCGATGAATAAACCTAAATTTAATGAAACAGAAGAAAAAATTAGACAAATATTTATAAGAATTTTTGGAATAGAACCCTATTGGTTAAAATCTAAAAAGAGTAGAAGTAAAATTCCAGATTTATATAAAAGTGGACCGGCTTGGGATGATAATATTTATAGTGGATATTTATGTGCTTATGATGACCGTCTTACAGCTGATTATAAACTTTCTGGTACTTTTATTTGTTTGCCTAATACTCTTCCAGCATTTTATATTTATATTGGCAACTATATTTATAATGGGAATTTAAGTCAAGATATATTTTTGTTTATGCAAAAAAAGGAGGGGAAAGATTTAGAAAGTTTAGAGTTAAATCATAAGGCTATAGAGTTTTTAGTAGAAGTACAAAAGTCTTTTGCTGCGAAAACGCCTGATGTTATTTACTTATCATCATATAGTGATGAAGTTGGTGATGTTTTATGGATGGAGACAGGTCTAGGTTTTAAGCATTTACTATCACACACGGGTAGAACTAGTAGTGGTTGGAGTAATATAGTATCTTTAAGTGATGAAGCTATAAATATGCTTAAAAGTACATCGGAATTTGATTTATATCAAAAGGAAATAGAAAAACGTTTTATAGAAAATGGTAATCCAACTACTATAACAATGTTAAATGAATTACGTACTTCTTTTGATAATGCCTTTAATAAAGAAATTAATCCTAAAAGAGTTAGAGTTAATCCTGAAAGTGAAGAAGATTAAAATACTGCTAAAGTGGTATTTTTTTGATATAATAAAAGTATGCAACCGAAAGTTGGTAGAAAGTTTTTACAAAATAACATAAGATTTAAGTGATGAAAGGAGATACATCTAATGAAATTTGGAGAAAATCTCAAAAATTTACGAAAACAAATAGGCTTATCTCAAGAAAGTCTAGCTGAACGAATTGGCGTATCACGACAAAGTGTATCTAAGTGGGAATGCGGCGAAGCATATCCCGAAATGACTAATATTTTATGTTTATGTAAAATATTTCATTGTAAACTTAATGATTTAGTTCATAAAGATTTAGCTGACTTAAATTCATTAGATGCAGAAGTGCAAATGAAAATTGTAAAATTAAATGAAGAAAAACAAAGAAAAATGAAATATTTAAGTAAAGCCATCGCCATACTTGCTAAAATAAGTAAAATCTTAGTTACGATAGCTATACCTTTAATTATTATAACCATGATTATTACCCCATTTTTTATAAGGAATATTAACTTAAAAGATAATGTTCTTACTTTTAATGATTCTAACGATAAACTAGTTATAATTGAAGAAGAAGGTAAAGTTACATTAAAATTAAATGATAAAACCATAGCTAATGAAGAAAATGAAGATAATATTATTCGCTTTAAAGATATTTTAGAAAATAATTCTAAATTTAAAATCATCGGCTTTTTAGAAACAGGATTTGTAGTTTTAACGATTAGTTTATTCTTACTAAGACTTGCTTTAAGACATTTAGAAATGTTATTTAATAATATTAATCAAGGTAAAACGCCATTTACTTTAGAAAATGTTTCACACATCAAAAAAATAGCTTGGCTTTTAATTATTTTTATAATACTCCCTAATATTAGTGGTGTTATATTTGAGTTTATTTTAACTGTTGACTTAAATATTGGCTTTGAAGCAATAAATTTAATGGAAATATTATTCTTATTCAGTATTGCATATATTTTTGAATATGGTTATGAAATTCAATTAGATTCTAAAGGCGAAATGTATGGCGGGTATCACGAGTAAGGTATCATAAAATGCTTAACTTAAAAAATATGAGATTATTAATAACTTTGACACAAGAATCTAATTATCACTTCATCTATATAATAAAAATATGATAAAATAGAATCAAAATGAAAGTGATGAAAAAATGGGATATATAAAAAATTTAAGAAAATATGTTGGACATGAACCTATTATAGGGCTTGGTGCAACTACATTAGTATTTAATGATAAAAATGAATTGTTATTAAATCTAAGAAGTGATACTCATACTTGGGGTATTCCTGGTGGTTCAATGGAACTATACGAAAATATTAAAGATACTGCCATAAGAGAATTAAAAGAGGAAGCAGGAATTACAGCAGATAATTTAGAACTTGTTGATGTACTATCTGGAAAAGAATATTATTTTGAATATCCTAACGGTGATAAAATGTGCACTGTTATAGTTTTGTTTAAAGTATTAAATTATACAGGAAAAATTAAAGTAACAGATAATGAAAGTAAAGAATTAAAGTTTTTTTCCTTCGATAATTTACCTAATATGGAATCAAGAGCCAAAGCAATAACAGATAAAATAAAAGATGGCACAATAAAAATTTAAAAGTTCTTCTATATAAGAGCTTTTTTATTTGGTAATTTTATTTTTATATTCTATATGTTATAATTAAACATAGGTGAAGTTATGAAAATAATATACGGTAGTGGTAATCAGGAAAAATTAGCTGAAGTAAAATCTTTCTTTAAAAATAATAATATTCCCTGTGAAGTTTTATCTTTACAAGATATAGGATTCACTGACGATATAATTGAAGATGGAGAAACATTTGAAGAGAATTCTCTTATAAAAGCTAAAGCAATAAAAAAATATTGTGATATTAATAATATTAAAGAAACTATTATAACTGATGATGCAGGGCTTTGTGTTGATGCTCTAAACGGTCGACCTGGCGTTTATTCAGCTAGATATGCTGGTAATCATGCCAGTCAAGAAATAACTATTAATAAATTATTAACTGAAATGAAAGATGTTCCAGAAAAGGATAGAACAGCTAAATTTGTTTGTGTTTTAACGTGTATTTTAAAAAATGGCAAAATAATTACTGCTCGGGGTGAAACTAAAGGCCATATTGCTAATAAACCTGGTACGATGGGACGACTTACATTTGGCCCAGTATTTATTGCTGATGAATTTGGCCGTATCATGAATGATTTAACTAATGAAGAACTAAAACACACTCACAGAGAAAAAGCTTTAATAAATCTATTAGAAATATTGAAAGGAGAATCTTAAATGAGTAAAGAAAGTAAAAATGAAAAGACAATAAAACTATATGAAGCAATATTTTTTGGAACGATAACATTATTATTAGTATATCTTTTTTTAGAAATACTTTTTAGATAGGAGTAAGGGCTATGAATAGAAAAATAAGTTTAAAGAAATTTTTAATTGTTTTGAGTGTTTTAGTGTTATTAGAAGTTATTTTCATGTTTTGTTTTAAAAATAAAAATAATAAAGAAATAGATGAACACTGTAAGCTTGCTGTTTGTAATGAATCAAAAACTATTTGTTATAGTTATGATATTGATGATGAGGGTAAAACTATAGTGACATGGAAAGGCAGTTGTGCTATTAAATAATTTCATAAGTTTTTTAATATTGTGTGAGACTTGTAATTTTCAGAAAAATTTGCTAAAATAATGTCTGTACTTAAGGAAGGAATTTATTTTATGCGTTATTTAGGATTAGATTTAGGTACTAAAACTCTAGGAGTAGCAATCTCTGATAAAACCAATACTTTAGCTAGTGTTTTAACAGTTATTCATTTTAATAGTAATGATTTTGAGACTGCTAGTGAAGAACTATTAAAAGTCATAAATAACTATGAAATAGCAAAAATAGTTTTAGGTTTACCTAAAAATATGAATAATACATGTGGTTTTGCAACAGAAAGAAGTTTGAAATTTAAAAGTATTTTAGAAGCCAAAACAGATATTCCAATCTATCTTTTGGATGAACGGTTAAGTACAATTGAAGCAGAAAATATTTTGCTTAGTGCAGATATGAGCCGAAAAAGGCGAAAAAAAGTAATTGATGGGGTTGCGGCACAAATTATTTTAGAAACTTTTATGAAAAAAGAGGGATTATAATGAATAATGAAAAAAAGCACTCTTTCATTGCTACTCTAAAATCAGGAAAAACCGTCGAATATGAAATATTATTTACGTTTGATTCTGAAGAAATGAAAAAAAGCTATATTATTTTTACTGATAATAAAGTTGATGAAGCAGGAAGTATTATGACATATGCGGCTACTTATACCAATGAAAATGATGAATTAAAATTGAGTGATATTAAAACTGAAAAAGAATGGAACTTGGTAGAAAAGATTCTTTCTCAAATTGAAGATAAAATGGAAGAATAAAAGAGGGATTATGAAAAAGAAGAAAATTATTATTGGGTTAATCATTGCCCTTATATTAGTTATAACCATTTTAATAAGTTTATATTTTTATGGTTTAACACCAGTTTCAAATAAGGATAAAACTGTAGAATTTACTGTTAAAACTGGTGAAAACAAAATAAAGATTGTGGATAAATTATATGATGCTGGTTTAATAAAAAGTAAAGTTTCTTTATATATTTATGTAGGTTTAAACCGAGATTTGAATTTACAAGCAGGGGATTATCATTTATCTCCTAATATGAGTGCTAAAGATATTATTAAAAAATTACATGAAGGTAAAATTATTGAAATAGTTAATACTTATAAATTAACGTTTGTGGAAGGTAAGAGAATTGTCGATTATGCAAAAATAATAGCTAAATCTACTAATACTACAGATGAAGAAGTAATTAATACATTAAATGATAAAACATATTTAAAAGAACTTATAAATAAGTATTGGTTTTTAACTGACGATATTTTAGATAGTGGCATATACTATCCATTAGAAGGATATTTGTTCCCTAGTACATATGAACTTTATAATGGAAGTGGAATTAAAGATATAGTAGCAAAAATGTTAGATGGAATGAAAGAAAAATTAGAAAGTTTAAAAACAAGTATTGAAGAATCAAAATATAGTGTTCATGAATTATTAACTTTAGCTAGTATAGTGGAAAGTGAAGGAGCAAATTCTGATGACCGTAAAGGGGTTGCAGGTGTATTTTACAATCGCTTAAATAGAGGTGAAGCTTTAGGTAGCGATGTAACAGCTTATTATGCTGCTAAAAAAGACTTTTCTAGTGATTTATGGCAGTATGAAATAGATGCATGTAGTCCTTATAACACAAGAGGAAAGTGTGCGGTTAAAGGTATACCAGTCGGACCAATTAGTAGTCCAAGTTATGAATCAATAAAGGCGGCTATTAGTCCAAGCGTACTTGATTATTTATTCTTTGTAGCGGATAAAAATAAAAAAACTTATTGAATTGTTAGGGAACATTAATGTTTTAATTTTT
>CAPZYV010000010.1 GCA_948750805.1 uncultured Bacilli bacterium
TGTTGTAAATATAACAAAGATTGGACCTGTATAGTCTACATATTCTGTAATTAAATAATTACCTAAAATATATCCTGAGAAACCTAAATCTGTATGGAATATATTTGAAATAAATGCTGATAAACTCATTGTTGCTAAATTAAATCCATCAGTAGCGCCTAATAATTTATTAATTATTGTTGCAATATAAGGTGACATATATACAACTACTAAAAGAGTATAAGCACCAAGTACGCATAAAATAGGCTTAATCATTTTTTTAGCACCATTTTTAAAACTATCAAAAAATTCATCTAATTTTATTCTATAGCATAAACTAACTAAGATAGCAGCTACTAATAATATAGGTGATATAGAAAATAAATTCCAAGCTCCTAAAGCTTTAATATCTGTACCGAATAAATCTTTAAAAATAAAGAAACTATTACCAATTTTGATTTCTTGCACAGCTTTATGGAAATCATCAAAAACTGAAATTTCGAAGTTATTACTCCAACTTACAAAACCAAGAATTACGAGTACAAATAATAATACCCAAATAACTACTAGCGGAATAACACTTGATTTTTTACTTTCTTTAACTTCCTCATCTAAGAACATTTCTGTATTTTCAGCCTTTTTACTAGCTTTACTCATATGTGTTAAAGTAAAGAAATTAAATAATGCTAAACTAACAATTAATACTCCTGCTCTAACTAAAATTGTTGCTAAAAGTGTACTATGAATAGAACCAGTATTTCCTGCAAAATACTCTGCTAACGAAATCATCCCTTCAGTACCATAAGTAGCCCCTAAAATACCTACTAGCATTGAACCAAATGCCGTTGCAAAAATTGTCATTTTATCAAGTTTCATCTTATTTAAAATAGAAACTATAAATGGAACAAAGATTAAAACTGCAAAAGTTTGTGTAAAAATACTAGTTAATACAGCAAGTATTACAGAAAATAATACAACTCCAACTTTCTTATTTAATTTATTAGCTATACTTGAAGTTAATCGATTATAAGCACTTGTTTTAACAAGAACTCCATAAAATCCTCCTAAAGCTAATAAGAATATTATTTTATCAATTGTAAAATAAATAGCGTAATATAATATCCAAGCTAAATCATTTAAGCCAACTCGTGTTAAAGTGTTATCAGTTGCAAAACCTGTAGCACTAAATTGTCCATTAGAAATTAGCCAAGTAAGAATTACAGCTACTAAAATAAATAAAATAATTCCTTTAAGTAAACCATACCTTTTTTCTTTTTTCTTCATAAAATCCCTCCAACTATGATTATAACATAAATGTTTTTAAAAAAAAGTCTATTTTCTAATTTTTTTTTGAATTTTTTGTGAAAATTGTCAAAATAAATCTAAAAAAATATTTTATTAAAAGAAAAAAGTTCACCAAATTGAACTTTTTAATCTCTTGCTTTCATTGTCGGGAATAATAAAACATCACGAATAGAATCTTGTTCTAAGAATAACATCATTAATCTATCAATACCATATCCTATACCTCCAGCTGGTGGCATACCATATTCTAGAGCTTCAATGAAGTCCATATCAATATCGTTAGCTTCATCATTTCCTAAATCTTTTTCTGCTACTTGAGCTTCAAATCTTTCTAATTGGTCATCTGGGTCATTTAACTCAGTATAAGCATTTGCAAACTCTTTACCTGCAATAAATAACTCAAAACGGTCTACAAATCTTGGGTCTTCAGGATTTTTCTTTGTAAGCGGAGATATTTCTATAGGATGTCCATAAAGGAAAGTTGGCTGGATTAAAGTTTCTTCAACATAACGTTCAAAGAATAAATTAATAATATGTCCTACACTTCTCTCATGAGGTTGTACTTCAATATGATGCTCTTCAGCTAATTTTAAAGCTTCTTCAACACTCATTTCTTTTCTAAAATCAATTCCTGTTTTTTCTTCTATAGCATCGGTCATACTAACCCTTTTCCAAGGACCTTCAAGATTAATATCATAACCTAAAAATTTATAATCCATTTTACCCATACATTCACGAGCTATAGTTTGAAACATATTTTCTGTTAAATTCATCATTCCATCCAAATTACTAAAAGCTAAATATGCTTCCATTTCTGTAAACTCTGGATTATGTCTTGGGTCCATACCTTCATTTCTAAATACTCTACCAATCTCATAAACTGCTTCCATACCACCAACTAATAATCTTTTAAGTGGTAATTCTAAAGCGATACGTAAATACATATCTAAATCTTGTGCATTATGATGAGTAGCAAAAGGTCTTGCTGAAGCTCCTGTTAATAAAGTTGTAAGCATAGGTGTTTCTACTTCTGTAAATCCTTCTTTATCCATAAAATTTTGAATACATCTAATTATCTTAGGTCTTAAAAATGCTACTTTTTTTGAATCGTCATTCATTATTAAATCAACATAACGTCTTCTATATCGCTCTTCAATATCTGTTAAACCATGAAATTTTTCTGGTAATGGTTTTAAAGCTTTTACTAAATGAGTATATTCTAAACATTTTATAGTAACTTCCCCTGTTTTAGTTTTCATAACTGTACCAGTTACTCCAACAATATCTCCTATATCAGCTGTTTTAAATAAATCATAGCTTTCTTCACCAATATCATTAACAGAAATATAAATTTGAATTAAACCAGATTTATCTTTAATACTGAAAAATGAAGCTTTTCCCATTTTTCTAATAAACATTATTCTTCCAGCAACAGTAACCTTAACATTAAGATTCAAAAGTTCATCATGTTCTGTTTCCTTATATTCATTAATTATGTCTAAAGCATGATGTGTTCTTGTAAATTGATGACCAAAAGGGTCCATACCTAATTCTCTAATTTTAGCCGCTTTTTCTCTTCTAACTTGTTCTTGTTCTGTAAATTCACGCATAAATCTCACTCCTCATATGTATTAATATATCATAAAAATTATTATTGTACAAATAAAATTAACTTTAAAAAACAAAAAAGAGCTTAATCGCTCTTAAATAACAAATTATAATCTATACATTTTATTTGATTTTTTACTAATAAAATATACACCAGCTATAGCAAGTAATCCTCCACCTACAGCTACATAAGGAATTATATTACCTGTTTTTGGATTATCTGGATTATTTGGTATATCATTAGGATTATCCGGAGTAGTCACACCATCACATGCAGCATTATATTCATCTTCTGTAACTAAAGCTCCTTTATCATCAAAATACTTTCCATTAGTTTCAGAACAAATTGTACCATAAGGAGTATAATCTAATTTACATTGTGAGTTTTTAGGGTCAACTATATCTGCCGCTACTTGAGCAAGCTTAGTCTTTTTATTTATTGATGTACCATTTTTAAGTTTAAAAATATAAGCTCTACCATTTTCAAGGGGAATATATTCTCCTACTTGTTCAAATTCATCACCAACAGTCACTGCTCTTATTTTTACATTAATATTCTCTCTAAAAGCCATATAAACATAACCTGCTGCATTAGTTTTACCTACATAAAAGTCTTTTAAAATCATTTTGCTGCCATCACTATTTGTATGCCACTCATTTCCATTACTGTCTTTAACAGTCTCAACTTCCGTTTGATAAGTAGTATCCATTGGTGCAGCACTTACTCTAACTGGTAATGATGCAAACATAACTGAAACTAAACATAATAACATAAATATTTTCTTCATAACATAACCTCTCTACTATTTCTATTATGACCCAATTATACCACAAAAATGTAAAAAATAAATATTTTTTTGTTAAATATTTAAAAAAATGTCAATATATGTTATTATATTAAAGGTGGATAGTGTGAAAAATATATCAATAAATATTAAAGATAACAATATTATATTTTCTTATATAAAAAATAATAAAAATAAAGAAAATTTAGTTAACACAAATATCATTAGTAACAATGAGCTTATTTTTAGTGATGTTTATATAAATGAAAACTTAAAAATGCTTAATTCCTTTATAAAAGAATTATCTATCCAATATAAAATTACATCTGTCTATATAAGTAAAATAGAACTTGCTTCCATTATTCTTAATATTTTAGAAAAAGCAACTACTATAGAAAATATAACAATTTTAGAAGATACTCCTATAACTTATAATATATGTGAAAATATTATTAATTTAAAACATCTAAAAAATGTTAATTGTTATACTATACAACCATTTATGATAGAACTTTTAGATAAAAATAATATTACTTGTGAAACAAGAGGTGAAATTCTTTATCTAAGTAGTTTTACTGAAAATAATAACTTATTAAGATTTTCTAATATTTTTTATAAAACAAATATTAGAATAACTCTCCCTCTATCTTTAGAAGATTTAAAAGACTTTGAAGACTTTTGTAAAATAAATAAATATTTAAAAATTGTTCATATAAATACATTAATTCCCAAAGAACTAGAAAAACTAATAAAAATATTAACTAAATATGCTAAAAATAATATAAAAGTTATTATTCATGAAAACATTAACGATGAAAAAACAGTTAATTATTTACGTGATTTAAATAAAAACTATAAACGTAAATATCACATTTATTTATCACTAGAATATACCAAAGAATACTTAGATAAAAATATAATTAGACAAACTATCGTTAATACTCTAAGAGTGTGTGGTCTAATTATTTCTAGTTTAGTAGTCCTAGTTATCACATATATTGGCGTCTCAAATTATGTAGCCTTAAAAGATGATGAAATAATAAAAAATGATTTAGCTAAAGTTATCGAAGATACTAATAATAGTGAAATTAAAGAAATTATAGACCAAAAAAACAATGATAATTTAAATGAAACGCCAAATACTTCTAAAGATGATTTTAAATACATAACCAATACTAAATTAGCTACCCTTCTAACTGTAAATGATGACGTTATTGGTGAAATCAAAGTTAATAACACAAATGTTGATTATCCTGTTGTCCAAGCTAAAGATAATGACTATTATTTAAAACATAATATTAATAAACAAAAAAATAAAAATGGCTGGATATATATGGATTATCGCAACAATTCTATGAACTTAGACAAAAATAATATTATTTATGGTCATAATATGTATTATAGTGGAGTCATGTTTGGAACTCTACATAAAACAACCAACAAAAATTGGTATACTAATTCTGAAAATCAAATTATTACGTATAATACCTTATATGAAAATATGAAATTTAGAATCTTTTCTATCTATCGCATTCCTAAAACTAGCGATTATTTAAAAGTATATTTTGAAGATGATTTAGATTTCTTAGATTTTATAAATACAATAACTAATAGAAGTATATACAATTTTAATGTTCCCATCAATTCTGATGCTAAAATTATAACTTTATCTACATGCTCTGATAACGGAACTAAACGACTTGTTATTCATGCAGTTTTAATAAGCTAAAAATGAAGCCAACCGACTTCATTTTTTTATAGCTTCTAAATAATTAATTTTAACACCATCTTTAATAAATTTAGCTTCATATTCCGTTAAAATATTTGGTATGTCACTATTAGCTAAATCAAGATTAACATCTAAAAAAGTATATCCGTACTGACTTAAAGATACTAAAGAACTTTGGAATAAAATTAAATTATCTGTTTTTTGAACAATTCTCTTCGTACTTTTAAAAACTTTATCATATATTTCTAAAAAATATGCACTTGTAAGTCTTCTTGAAGCATGTCTTTTTTTAGGCCATGGGTCTGAAAAGTTCAAATAAATAGTTTCTATTTCTCTATTAAATACATCCGTTAAATTTTTTGCATCCATGTTAATAATTCGTAAATTATCTAACTTATCAGGATATTTTTTTATTGCTCTAGCTATTACCCCAGAATATTTTTCAATTCCAATAAAATTTATATGAGGGTATTTTTTAGCCATATTATAAATAAAGTCTCCTTTACCCATCCCTATTTCTAAATGAATTGGATTATCATTATTAAATTCTTTTTTCCAATTTCCTTTATAAGAGTTAGCATTATTAATTAAATAATCACATTCATTAATTAAAACTTCTTTATTTTTCAAATTTCTAAGACGCATATAAAATCACTACTTTCTAAACTAAAGCATATAATAACAATGAAAGGACAGTGCAAGAATGAAAAAAGACCGCAATACATTTTTTCAAGAATCTCAATTTATAAATGGTACTACTTTCCCAAATCCTAATATGAATGTCGCAAATAATCCAATTACTATGGGAAGTTATGCCAATCAAAGTTTTTATGCTGGACCAATGAATAATGGAGTCCCTTTATATAATAACACACCTATGAACCAATTTCAAAACAATAATAACAATGATTATACTGATTTAGAATCTAGACTTTCAAAAATGGAACGTCAAATAAACCGTCTTGATACCAGAATAAGCAAACTAGAAAGTGGAACATTTTATTCTAATGAAGAAATAGAAACAACTAATAATGTTTATATGGTCTAATATGGTCTTAAAAGACCTTTTTATTTGTTATTATATATAATCATAGCTGTAAAACAATATACTTGTTCTTCACCAAACATCGCAATTGCAGTTTGAAATTTTATATCAATTAACTCTCCTTCTAAAGTACTTAAAAAATTATTTACACACTCTTCCAAATCTTTTTCATGCGATTCATCAATTATTTTTACTTTCATTATTTTTTCACCCAAAACAAGAATACCACATTTTATTTTTCTTTATTGTCGAATTAAAGAAAAATTAATAATTATAATTAAATTTAAAAGCACAATAAAATTGTACTTTTAAATTGTGCTTTTTTATATTAATAACCATATGGTCCTGGTATATATCCACCATAAGAATTATATGCATAAGGGGCACCTGGAGCATAATATGGCGGTCTTGGTCCTGGATATCCTGGATTTGGTGCAACATTATAAATAGGTCTTGGTCTTGTAAGACCTACTGCTGCTCCTCCAACTAAAGCACCTGTTAAAAATGGAAAGAAAAATTGTCTATCACCATAATTATTTCCGTTTTTATACATCGGTGCTTGATACATTTTATTATTCATAAATCCCACTCTTTCTAACGTATTATATGCAAGATTTAATATTTAGTATAGATAAACGCCCAAAAAAAAGAATCTTTACGATTCTACTATAATACTTTTTTCAGGCACATTATTCCTACTTCTAATTAAAGATACTTCCATAGCTCCATTATCATTTAAAGTTTCTCCATCTATACAAGGTAAAGAATTTAAAATTTCCTGTAATCTATTTGATAGTTCCATATCTTTACAATTTTGCATAACATAAGTAATTAATATTGGATCTTCCAATTTTATAATTTCCTCTACTGCATAAAAAGCAGATAAACCATTCGATAATGCTAAGTTAGCTAAATAATCTCTACACTTATTATTACCCATCATCAAATTATCACCTAATTTTTTAACTAATTTTTCTACTGAACTTTCTAATTTAAAATCTCTAGCTGCTCTATATATTACATCGTTATTATTAGAATATATTATTTCATCAATAATAAATTCAGGAAAATCTTTAGCCATTTCATTATTTAAAGCAAATAAATATAAATAAACAGCATAATCTTGTTTTTTGCCTATTGCTTCTATTAATGCTATAGCATATTCCAAAATAGTCAATCTACCAAATTTAGAAAATGAACAAATTGCAGTAGGATTTTTGAGCTCTATAACTTTTTTAGCAGCTCTTCTAATATAATCTTCGTCTAATTCTTCCAAATGATTTCTAACAAACATAAATATTGTATTAGCATCTTCTAGTGCTTTAGAATTATTAAGTATTTGTTCTCCAAAATCTTTTACAGAAGCCTCTTCAACATTTTGCGCAAAAGATGCCATTCCACTAATACTACCAGTTTCTAAAACACATTTAGATAAAAGACCTGCATAATCTGGACACTTTCTAGCTAAGTTTTGCATAACAACATCTACTCTAATATCTAATGCTTCTTTACAGCTATTAAAGCCATCTATAATTAATTCCATATGCCTAGCAGTAATACCATCTACAAATAATGCAATATAATACATTACTAAAGGATTTTTACTCTTGACTGCTTCTTCTACTACCTCATCAATAGTTTTTAAACCTTCATGCAATAAATAATTAATTTGTACAACATCTCTTTTTGATGCATGCATAGTAACAGGTTTAAAATTTATCATTTCTTCAATCTTTATTTTTTTAAGAGCTGAAAATAGCATATCTTTTTGTTCTTCTGAAACACCCTCTACAAAATTTGCAACTATGTATATCATAATAGCATTATTAAAAGAAATTGCTGCTTCCACTACTTCCACTGTAGTCTTGAAACCTCTACGCAATAAACCATTAATTATATAAACAAACTTTTTATAATTATATATATTAACAGAACATAAACTAAATAATTCTTCTATGCTAACATCAATATATTTATTTAAAATTGCTTCAATTCTATCTTGTCTTTTTTTAACTTTAAGTTCCTCAGGTGTCAAATGTAAACAATTATTGTTATTTTTTAAACTTACTTCTCGATACCTAAGACTTTCAGAACAATTATTAATAGCTAAATGTAAAGCATTTTCTTGAACATCTGTAATTCCATTTACAAATTTCGCAACCATCCACATTATCGTGGGATTATTTGTTGCTATAGCCTCCTTTACAACTGCATCCGTTGTCTTTAAATTTTTACGTATCAAATAATTAACTTTTGCAACATCTTTTTTAGTTGCTTCATTAATTGGTCTTACACTAATTAATTCTTCTATTTTACCACCATTTGCATTTGGTTTTAATTCTTTACTATGTTTCATCCCTATACTCCTACTTCCATTTTTAATATATAAAAAATATTACTATTTGTAAATACCAGAACATTATTTTTACAAATAAATATATACTTATAAACTGATACGAAAAAGAACTATTATTTAATGATACCTAAATAATAGTTCTTTTTACCTTTTTTCACAATTATAACTTTATTATCAATAGTATCTTTTAAATCTACAACATATTCTAGAGTTTTAATTTTCTTATTATTTAAACTTATAGCACCTGCTTCTATAAATTCTCTTGCTTCCCTTTTGCTTGAACAAATTTTATTATCAACTACAAAATCAATAATATTTTTATTTAATTCTACATTTAACGTAGGAACTCCTTTTAAAGAATTTATAATTTCCTCACTAGATAACTCTGTAACTTGCTCGCTAAATAATGACTCACTTATTTTAACAGCTCGTTCATATTCTGCATGACCGTGCAAGAAAGTAATTATTTCTTCTGCTAACTTTTTATGAGCTACCCTAGATTCTGGTGCCTTAATATGCATACGTTCTATTTCTTCAATTTCTTCTTTTGATAAGAAAGTTAATTTTTTTAAATAATCAATTACCATTTCATCTTCAACATTAATTAAATATTGATAAAATTCATAGCTAGATGTCTTATTTTTATCAAGCCATAAAGCTTTGCCTGATTCGCTTTTACCAAATTTTGTACCATCCGCACGTGTAATAAGTGGAATAGTCATTCCATAGCAATTAACATCTCCATGAATTTTTCTTATAAGCTCTAAACCAGACGTGATATTTCCCCATTGGTCTTGTCCACCAATTTGTAATGTAACGCCATATTTTTCATATAACTTTAAGAAATCTATTGATTGTAAAATCATATAAGAAAATTCTGTATAAGTAATACCAATATCTAATCTTCTTTTAACTGTATCTTTTGCAATCATATAATTAATATTAAAATGTTTTCCATAATCTCGTAAAAAATCAATAGCATTCATTTCCAATAGCCAATCAGCATTATTAACTATTTCAATATCGCCCTTTAAAAATTTGCTAACTTGTTCTTTAATACATTTAATATTATGCGCTACTGCCTCTTTGCTAATCATAGGTCTCTCTACATTAGGCTTAGGGTCACCAATTAATCCTGTTCCACCACCCGCAATAATAATTGGAGTGTGTCCAGCATCCATTAATCTTTTCGCAATAGCTATAACGGTACAATAATGTCCTATGTGTAAACTATCACCAGATGGGTCTACACCAATATAAATTTTTAAACCACCTTTATTTATAGCGGCAATTGCTTCTTCACTTGTAATGTCATTTACTAAACCCCGCCATTTTAAATCTTCAAAAAATGTCATAACCTCACTCCTTAAAATCTCCATTTTCTATTATAACTACTTCTTCATTATTTTGCAAGATAGCCTTAACTTCTAAATCACTAGTTCCAATAAAGAAATCTACATGAGTATGAGAATAATTAAGTCCCATTAAAAGTAATTCTTCATTAGTTTTTGTAAGTCCCTCTTTAATGCACTCTGCAAAACTTGCTCCAAGTGCCAAATGACAACTAGCATTTTCATCATAAAGCGTATTTTTAAATAATATACCTGTTTTTGATATAGGGGAAGAATAATCAACAAGTGCAACCTCGCCTAAATAACTTGCTCCTTCATCAGTATCCATAATTCCTTGTAAAACTGCTTTACCAACTTTTGCATCAAAATCTACAACTTTACCATCCTTAAATTCTAACCAAAAATCTTTAATCAAATTATTATTATGAATAAGGTCTTTAGAAGCATAAACACGACCATTAACATTTAAGCGATTAGGCGATGTAAAAACTTCTTCTGTTGGCATATTAACTATATTTTGACCATCTGCACTTTGAAATAAGTAACCATTTGGAAGCCCTATCTCAATATTAGTTCCCAATTTGTTTTTATAAACTAATTTTTTTATATTTAAACCATTTAAATATTCAGCTCTTCTAGCTAATTTATCCATTTTTTTATTCCAGGCATCAACTGGATTTTCTTCATTAATTAAACAAATATCAAATACCAAATCCCATAATTTTGATGTATCTTCTAAACCTAAAATACTTTTAGCCCATATTTTATTTGGCACCGCTGCTATATTCCATTTAATTAAACCTTTATGTTGATAATGTTTATATTCTTCAATTGTTTTTGCTTGATAAGTACTAACTTTAGCTAATAGTTTCTTATCAACTTCATCATAATATCCTGGTATAGGCGATGATAAACTTAAAAATGCATATCCTTCTCTTGCCATCTTATTAAATTTTGTTCTATCCATCAAAGGACTTGCTATAATTTCTTCAAAACTATAATTTAAATAAAGCTCTCTTTGCATGCTGGGACTATTAATTAAAGTTTCTATTTCATTTATTCCCATTTTTTTAGCTTCATCCTTAACTACATTAACGAAATCTTCAACTAAATCATAAGCAATAATAAATAATTTATCACCTTTATTTAATCTTAAACAACCTTCTAATAAGAATTTAGCATATTTTTTTATTCTTCTTTCCATACTTTTTCTCTTTCTATACATGAAAAAGTTCACAAACAAAGGATAATTAATCGCAGTTATTCATGAACTTTCATTCATACACATTAATTCTTAACGCAAATAACGATTTGACTTTAAAGTTTTTTATCAAATTATCTATAAAAAGTATCTACAATCTCATAATTTCGATAACTAGATGAACGACTTGCTAAGTCATTAACACAAGAGTTCATATCTGTATATTCTACCTCAAAGTAAAATGGTGTAAAATATATATATTGACCAATATTTGAAGCATAATATTTAGTTACATTATTAAAGTTTCTAATACTAATTGAGGCATCTGTATACCAATATCCTCTACTATAATATGGTTTTGACAAAAATTTATTAAAATTACTTGACTTCAATGAATATGTTTTAAGCATAGAACCAGATGATACAGGCACTTCATACTTATTAACACCATTTACCATTGATATTCCCTTACGAGCAAAATCTTGATATACACTATTATATTGCGATGTCGTATTTATATAGCCAATATCAGTAATAGTTAAATTTTGAACATCATCTAAATTATCAAATCTTATTGTCCAATTTTTATTCCATTGTGATTGATTAGCACTTACATAATTAGTTGAATAATAAGTTTTATTTATAATTTTACAATAAGTATTATACTTAACTTCATCTTTTTCCCATCTTGCTGTTAATGTATAATCTCTATATATTTTAGTACTAAAATTAAACTTTGAGCCATTATAATACCAGCCTATAAACGTATATCCATTTCTTGTTGGATTGCTTGGACGACTTACTGCATTCCCTTCTTTAACAGTTTTAGAACCTATATAAGTACCACCATTAGAATCAAAATAAACAGTATATTTACGATTACAACTTCCATTATTTATCCATTTAGCATAAAGTGTTATATCTTTTGTAATTGGTGTATTAAAATAATACCTATTATTTAAACTAGAATCAGCATACCAGCCTCCAAAATCATAACAAGATTTAGCAGGAGTCGATGGTTCATAAGCGTATTCACCTTTTTTATGGCGCTGCGATTCAATATAACCAGCCCCATTAGTATTAAATGATACAGTATATTGATTACAACTTCCATCATTTATCCATTTAGCATAAAGCGTTATATCTTTTGTAACAGGTGTATTAAAATCATATTTATAATTAAAGTTTTTATCAGTATACCAGCCTCCAAATTGATAACAATTTTTAGTTGGGTCACCAGGTCTATTAGCATAATTTCCATCAAAAATAGTTTGACTCTTAACATAAGTACCACCATTAGAATCAAAATAAACAGTATGTTTATTATCCACTATTGGTTTATCATTATTTATTTTTTTCCATTTAGCAATTAATGTAATTGTTCTAGTAACCGGCGTATTAAAATCATATTTTTGACCATTTAAATACCAACCTAAAAATTCATATCCCTCTCTTGCTGTAACAACATAATTTACAGTATCATATTGCTTAATAGTTTGCTTAGGTACAAAATCTCCACCTTGTGCATCAAAATAAACAGAATAATAAACATTATTTAAGCAATTATTTCCACAATTTGTATTACAACCTTTACATGTGTTAACATAATTAATATTTACATTTGTAATATGAGTTACATTACTACTTCCATTAGAATTATATTTATTACTTGAATTACCATTATTATTTGAACTGCTATTATTTTTATTACTTGTATTAGAATCATTAGACTCATTATCCGTAATATTATTTTCTCTTTTACCATCTACAATACTTGTTACAATATAATCTGATTTATTTTCACAATTTAAAACTACTTTCATAGCATATTCTCTATCTAAAGTTCTTGTAACTTTTATATAACTATTATGAACATCACATGTTTTTCCATTCTCATCTACAAAATCCATAATTAATTTACTATCAAGCATTTCTTCTAGCGTAATTTCCTTAGAAGCTCCAATTTTTTCTGGTAAATTAGTTTCTCTAAAATATTCAAAACCTGCTTCTTTCATTAAATTAATATTATTAACGTACGTATTAGTAGTTGCTGCTTTACTTTTATTATTTTTAGGATACAACATACAAACAATTGCAATAATTGCAATAAATGCTATTATAACACCAATTACTTTAAGCCAACTAATTTTATAATTACTATTTTCCATTTTACCACCCTTACTACATAGAATATATGTTAAGTATAACTTTTATATACTTTAAAGTCAAGGTTTTAAAATTAAATATAAAGAAAAAAACAAGCAATTATTTACTTGTTTTAGTACTTTTTTTAGTAGTAACCTTTTTAGGTTCTTCATCTTTTAGCTTATTAGTTATGCTTTCTAAAGTTTTAATAGTTGAAGCTTTTACATCACGAGCAGCTGCTTCAATTACAGGAGTGCCTTTTTTTACTGCGTAATCTACTAAATCATCTACTTTTTTCATGATTTTCTTAGATTGATTCTTTATAACTTCAGCTACAGTTTCTTTATCAAGATTTTTCAAATCTTCTTTAATATCATTAACTTTTTTCTCAATTGTTGCTTTTACTTCATCAATATCAATATTTCTTGCTTTCTCTAATAAATCATCCATTTTTTCTTTTAAATCTTGACGAGTTTCTTTACCACTTTTAGGAGCAAATAAAACTCCAAGTCCCACTCCAATTCCAGCGCCTAATAAGAATTTACCAAGTCCACTTTTTTTCTCTTTACTCATCTTCATTCTCCTCCTTTTTAATTTTCTTTACTTTTTTCTTAAAAAATATTTTTGAAGCTAATGATGATACTCCATCAATAACTTTATCTGTCAATGAAACAATTTTATCTGTTGTAAAATCAATAATTTGAAATAATCCATTTAAAGATTCTACTTTTTCATTAACATCATCAACTACTTTTTCTACCTTCTTTATTGTGCTAATTGACTTTATACCTAATATTATGCCAATAACTAATAAAATTATTAATAAAATGTATATAATTATTGGTAAAAATGATAACCAAAAGTCCATTATTCACCATCCTCTCTATTCTCATACATTGAATCTATTAAATCAAATAAATCACTCTCTAAAGTATCTTCTTCGTGATTTGCAACTGATTCATTATTATTTTCAATATTTTCCAAAGATTCAACAGCATTAATTGTTTTATCCATTTCTTCTAGAGTTTTAGTATCTACATCAATTATTTCATCACTACTATCATTTAACAATTCATCTATAGTTCGTGCTTTTTCAAGTTTTTCTTCAAAAATTTTATCTTCAAATTCTTCATTAGACATTTTTTCTGTTTCTTTGCTTTCTTCTAAACTCCCAAAAGCTTTTTTTCTCACACTATCAACATCTAAAGTTCTTGAAGCTGCAGACTCTGTTCTAGAAGTAATTTCATCAGGCGTATAATTTTTATCTAAAATACCATATACAGGACTAATTATAGGTGATGGTTTAAATTTAGCTTTTTCAGTAACTACTTCTTTTTTAATCGGATTTTTATAATCTAATCTTTTTTCGCTTTTTCTTTTTTCATGTTCTAAAACATTTGTAGAACGAATTTTAGGAGTTAAACTTTCAAATTCTTCCTCATCAAAAGCTGGAAAGTTAAATGTCTTTTCGCTTTTAAAAATTTCTCTTTCACTTACTTGCTCTTCTTTTAATGGTGCTGGTCTTAAATCTTCATCAATAATACTAACACTATCAAAACTTGTGCTTTTTTTTATTTCTTCTTTTTTTCTTGCTTCCATATCAACAGTATTTACTGGTTTGCTTTCCTTTTTCTCTATTACTGGAATTTCAATTTCTTCTTCTTCAAATAAAATATTTTTAAGTTTACTTACTAAACTCATCAATAACACCTTCCCTATTTTATATAATCAGGATCTTTAACTTCATCCTGTTTATCCTCTTCATCAGCAAATTGTAAGAAATTATCACTACCTACAATTTTAAATATATCAAAATCTTCTTCTACTGAATCATAAACATTACTACTTAAATATTTTTCAATTACATTATCATTATACGTAATTGAACTGAGGATAGTGCTAGCATATGTAACAATTTCTTTAATATCTCTTTCTAACACTATTACTTCTATTTTAGCATAATTATACATAATTTCAATTAAATATTTATCATTTTTATATTTATTTATTTCAATA
>CAPZYV010000011.1 GCA_948750805.1 uncultured Bacilli bacterium
GACCCTGAAGATTTATATTTAATGGATTGTTTATTTAAAAAAAGACAAGAAGATAAGTGCCAACTATATTTATTTCGCATGGCTGTATATTATGCTGAAAATAAAGAGCATAATCCTGAAAAACTAAAATGGTGGTATTGGAAAGATAAAGAATATTGTAAGGATGATAAATAAATTATGATTAAAGAAATTTTACAAAAGCTGAATATTAAATATGAAGAAGTAGAACATAAGCCAGTTTTTACTTCACTTGAGGCACAGTTTATTAAAGAAAAAATAAAGGGTGTAGGAGTTAAAAACTTATTTATTAAAGATAGTAAAAATTTTTATATAGTATTGCAGGTTGATGATAAAAAAGCTAATTTAAAAGAAATTCAACAAGTTTTAAATAGCGGACATTTATCTTTTGGGAATGAAGAAGAATTAGAAAGCATCCTAAAGCTTAAAAGGGGATATGTTACACCTTTAGGGATTATTAATGATAAAAATAATTTGGTAACTATCGTAATAGATAAGGATTTAAAAAACAAAACTTTACTTGTCCATCCTAATATAAATACAAAAACTATTTCTATAGAGTATGAAGATTTAATAAAGTTTATTAACTATTTAAATCATAAATATATTATTTTTTAGTTAATAAAAGTAACATGTAAAACCTTTATTTTAGACAAAGAAGGTAAAATACCTCTTTTTTAATGAAATTTATGATATAATTCATTTGGAGACTCTTTTTATGATAAATAAAGAACTAAAAAAATATATCGAAGAAAACATATTTCCTCTTTATAATAAAGTTGATAAAGGGCACAATTTAGAAAATCATATTATTCCAGTAATTAATGGTAGTATTGAATTAGCAAAAACAATACCAAATATAAATTTAGATATTGTCTATACTGTCGCGGCTTTTCATGATGCTGGATTAATTTATGATAGAGAAAATCATCATCTTAATTCCGCAAATTTTGTACTTAAAGATAAACATTTAAATAAATGGTTTCAACAAGATGATATTAAAATTATTGCTGAAGCAGTTGAAGACCATAGAGCTCATTATGAACCTCGAAATATATATGGCCAAATAATTTCAGATGCTGATAAAAGTGTTGATTTAAAAGATATCTTAATTAGAACACATTTAGGAATTAAATCAAAGTTTCCCGACAAAAATCTAGAAACATTTGAAGCAGAATTTAATGCTGCATATGATTGGATATTAAAAAAAGATAGTGAAAAAGGCTATATGAAATTTTACTTAGATGATAATAAGAAAAAAGCGTTAATAATTCTTCATAATTTAGTGAAAAATAAAGATTATATCAAAAAGGAATATTATAAAATTTATAAGGAAAGTGATTACAATGAATGAAATTAAAACAGACAGATTTATACTTCGACTAATATCATTAAATGATTATAATAAAGTATACGAAATATTAAGTGATGAAGAAACTGTTAAGTATTTAAATATGAATAGGCATAAATGTATTACGGATACTAAAAACATGTTAAAAGACTATCTAAATGGCTTAAAAGATGGTACAAAATATCCATTTGCAATTATAGATAAAGATACTAAGGATTTTTTAGGAATATTTTTAATTAAATTAGATTTATATAATGATGATGCATTTGAATCAACCACATATATTAATAAAAAATATTGGAATAAAGGGATTTTAAGTGAAATATTACCTTATATAATTGATTATGTATTTAAAGAAATTAAAACTAAAAATTTTCGAGGATACGTTATGGAGAAAAATGGAGCTTCCGCAAGAGTTCTTGAAAAAACAGGTTTTAAACTAGAAAAAATATTTGAAGTTCCCGGAATAGAAGGTAAAATTAAAAGTTATTTAATTACTAATAAAGATTATTTTAAATAGAATATTATTTACTACTAGTATTCTTTTTTTATTCATATAATTTATTGGTGATAATATGGAAATAATAGGGGCACTTCTAATTTCAACATTAGCAGGATTATCTACAATATTAGGTGGTTTAGTAATTTTCTTTAAATTTAAAGACAAAAATATTAATAAATTTATAACTGCTTCCTTAGCTTTTTCACTTGCTATAATGATTGGAATAAGTATTACAGATTTAATACCTGAGTCTACTTATATACTTTTGTTAAATTATGGAATAAGTAGGGGAGTTATATATTCTTTTATTGCCTTTATCATTGGTGTTATCTTAATTAAAATTTTAAATAAACTTATTGCTAAAGCAGAAGTTAATAAAAATGATTTATATAAATTAGGAATTCTTAATATGCTTGCTTTAATTTTACATAATTTCCCAGAAGGGATAGCAACATTTATGAGTTCTTATAAAGATATAAGTTTAGGCATTAAACTTGCTATTGCTATAGCTTTTCATAATATTCCAGAAGGTATTAGTATAGCTGTACCGATATATTATGCAACTAACTCTAAAAAAGAAGCATTATTAAAAACCTTTTTATCAGGTATCGCTGAACCTATAGGAGCATTAATCGCCTATGTATTCTTAAGTAAATATATAACTGATTCCCTGATTAGTATTATTTTAATATTAGTAGGGGGGATAATGATAACTCTAGCTATTGAGGTAATATTACCTAAAACCAAAAAATACAACTTAAAAGGGTGGTTGTATTTAGGATTCCTGTTAGGCATAGGTTTGATATTATTTAATTATTTTATATTTTAATTGTGGCAAAATATGGTAAAATATATATAGAAAGAAGTTTTTGTATGAGCATATTTAATAAACTTACACCCAATTTAATAGTTGATGGAAGAAATGTAGAAAGGCAACTCGAAGAATTAAAATCACTTTTACCAAAAGTTAATGAAGAAGGTAAAAGATTATTAGAAAAAGATATTAAGTTTTTAGAAATTGGAATAGCTGGCGAAAAACAAATTTTATTTGAATTGCAAAATAGTAACATACCGATGTATATTTTCCATGACGTTTATTATGAATTTAATGATTTAAATGCACAAATTGATTTTATAATAGTAACATCTTATAAAATATTTGTAATTGAGTGTAAAAATATTATCGGAGATGTATTAATCAATGATAAAGGCAATTTTATTAGAAATTACAACGGAAAAAGTGAAGGAATGTATTCTCCCATAACTCAAAATGAAAGGCATATAGAATTAATTTCTAATATGATATATGAAAAAAAGGGGATTTTAGGAAAATTGTTTTTCAATTCCACAATTAAACAAAATATTGAGTCCGTAATAGTATTTATTAATCCCAAAACTATTATAAAAAAATATCATGCACCAAAAGCAATTAAAAATAAAATTATTAGGGCAGATGAAATAAATTCATATATTAAAAATACTATTAATTCTTGCGAATACAAGAAATTAGATATTGAAAGTTTTGCCAATTTTTTCAAATTTTATAATGTTAAAAAAACTATTGATTTTAATAAAAAATATGAAAAATATTTAATAGAAAATAAAAATATTAATATAGAATCTTTAGAAAAAGATTTAAAAAAATATCGGTTAGATAAATCTAAATTATGCCAAGTTAAGCCATATTTTATTTTCACTGATGAACAGTTAAATAAATTAATTGAAATATTGCCAAAGAAAAAAAATGATTTATTAAATATAAATGGTTTTGGTGAATTTAAAGTTTCTAATTATGGTGATGAAATCATCAGTATAATACTTAAATATATAAATTAGAATGATATTCTTTAATATGAAAGTAATATCTAATAAATGTATTTAGATATCATTAACTTCAACTTCCGAAACGTTAGTTAACATAATATATATTTAGCGAATTATAATTTTGGGGATAAAATATTTAATTTTGAATAATTTTAGATTTCAAAAGTCTTTATGGATAATAATATATCATACATTATGACAATAGAATTTTTTAAACGTAATGAACCGAAAACTTATAAATATTTTAAACTCAATTTTTTAAATAAAAATGTTGTGCGTTTTATAACTTTATTATAAATTTAAATAAGGTTAAATGCGCGCATACGTATATCAATATTTATATTATAAATAAGGTTATATATGCATATATAAAAAAGAGCTTTTAGCTCTAATTTTTTAATTCCATTGATGAATTGGCTCGCTTTTACTCCAATAAAAATTATTGTTAGAATCATTTAAAAAAGTATGTTTATATAAACTGCCATAATGTTTTATTAGTTCGGCATCGATTTTTGCCCCAGCTTTTATTTCTTTTGAACACTCTTCAAGTTCTTCGGAACTTCCATTTTTATAGCAAATATTATTAGATATTTTTAAATAATAATCTGAAATTGTAATCTTGCTGTCACTATAAGTTTTGACTGCTTTATCCATTATCCTATAAACTGTAGCATTTGTTCCGATAGAGTAGGTATATGTTCCTGTATTCCCACAAGAATATATCTCCCCTTTTAAGTAACAAACTTCAGAATCAGAAATCGAAAACTTGTCTATATATTTACTAATTTCTTCACCATATATTTTTTGATAAGCTTTATTTAAATCTTTTTTTGTTATTTCAGTATACATACAATTATTGCTGTTTTCATCAGGAATAAAAGTGTTATCCCCTACTTTGCATATTTTATTTTTGCCAGTTTTTGTACTTTTAACTTCTAAAATTTTTAAATCATTTTCCGTTAAATTATAATAAGAATTGCAAAAAGTATTATTGTCGCTTAAATCATCTTTGGTAATAGCTTTCTCACCATAAGTAATAAGCCCACCACAACGATATATATCTACTTCGCCTAAATAGCTATATAATTTATTAACTTCATTGCTTTCTAAATCAAGTTTTTTATCGCCAACTAAGAAAAACACAATTATAACTAGCAAAATAATAAAAATAAATAAAATTAGTGGAACGAACTTCTTAAATTGTTTCTTTTTCATATATTACTGCCCTTCTTTTAGACTTTACGAGATTGAATTTCGGCAATTTTTTCAAAAATTTCAGCAGCATTTTGTTCATTTATCTGATTATATCCTAGCTCTCTTAAAGCTTGAATTTTAATTGTATTTAATTGTTGAGTTCTACTTAACTTTTCTTCCTTTTTTTGCTCTATTTCTTGAACAAATTTCTTATGACTCTCTGATAATTTACTACGGCTAGCACCACCATTGTTATATAAAGTTAATGCCGAATATAAAATACCTTCAAAAATAAATTGTTTTTCTTCATCAAATACAAATTCATCTGGACTTATGAAACCTGTAGTTTTAGACATATATCCTAGAATATATTTTATTTCTGGAACATTATCCATAGATTGAAGCATATGATATAAATAATTTATTGCATGAAAATTTTCTTCTTTTTTGTTCTCATCTAAAAGTTTTTCTTTTAAAAGATATGTAATATCCGCTATTAAAGTCTGTTCTTCTTTTTCTAAGCCTTTCATATCGAAATAATTTTCCATATCACTAGAGTTTTTAACTCCTTGATTAAGACGATTTTCAACAGCCATTAAATAGTCGGTAGTTATTTTAATACTACTTATAGTACCTTCATCACCATCTTCAATATCAAGTAATTTTAATAATAATATTTTCTTTTCTTTAGGCCATTTATTAATATCTTCTAACTCTAAATAATTATATACCATTTGACGTGATACATTTAAATATTTAGCTAATCTTACTTTAGAAATTCCCAATTCCTGTAGTAATTCATTTAAACTGTTCATAAATTTATCTCCTTTATTATTTACACCTTAATTATAATGTACTTAACACTTATATGTCAAGTTATTTGTTAAATAAATGATTAAGATAGATACCAAAGTTTATTTCCATTTTTATATACATCTTTAATAAAGCCACATCCTAAACATTTTTCACCATCATATAAAACACATGCTTGTCCAGGTGTTACTGATTTTGCAAGTTCTGGATAACTAAGTTTTATTTCTGTATCACTTTTACTTTCTACTATAACAGATATATCTTCACCTCGATAACGAAACTTAGCAGTTAATTTAGATGGTAGCTCTTCTAATATATTTAAATTATCAATAACACAAGCGTCACTATATAAGTATTTACTATCGCCAAAAGCAACGTAAAGGATGTTTTTAGCGACATTTTTACCACATACATAATGCCTAGTAGTGTGTCCACTTAAACCAACATTACGGCGTTGCCCTATCGTATAGTTCATAAGTCCGGTGTGAGTTCCAATAATATTTTTAGTTTCTACATCTATGATATCGCCAGAATTGGGTTTTAAATAATTTTGTACAAATTCTTGATAATGACGTTCGCCTATAAAACATATTCCTGTCGAATCCTTTTTGTTAGCGACATTTAAATTAATTTCGGCAGCTATTTTTCTGATTGTCGGTTTATCATAAGTTCCTAAAGGAAATAAAACATTTGTAAATTGTTCTTTTGGCACATCAGCTAAAAAATAGGATTGGTCTTTATTTTTATCATCAGCACGATATAAAGAACCATTTTTAATTTTTGCATAATGTCCTGTTGCAATAAAATCTGCACCTAACTTCATAGCTTCTTTTTTAAATAAATCAAATTTAATAAATCTATTACATAGCAAATCAGGATTGGGCGTTCTTCCCTTTTTAAGTTCTTCTAAAAAATAGGTAAAAACATAATCCCAATATTCTTTGATAAAATCTACGCGATGAAGTTTAATTCCTAAAATTTCGCAAGCTTTTAAAGCATCATTATAATCTTGTTCTTGAGGACAAATAGATTCTCCAAAATTAGGATTCCCTTTTAAATCGTTATTAATCATAGAATCCCAATTACGCATAAATAATCCTTCAACTTGATAACCTTCTCTTTTTAAAAGAAAAGCTGCAACTGCTGAATCTACTCCACCACTTATACCAACTATAACTTTTTTCATATTACATCACAACACAATTATATCATATAAACAGAGGTTATGGCAAAATACTTATGATATTATAAATGCAAGTTTTAAAAGTATTTTTGAACTTATTAAATAAATTAGTAAATCATTTAATAAAATACCAATGATAATAGTTAAAATTGCTTTTAAATTTTTATTTATACTATAACTTAGAGATTTATCATCCTCTTTTAAAATAAATTTTTTGTAAATATTTATTATTTTTTTAAATAACATAAATAATAAAATAATAAATACACTTTTAGTTAAAATATTATAAATTAAACCATATATAAAACCAGAAAAATGAAAAACCTTAATGAATATAAAAATGCTATAATTAATAGATAAAATTTCATATAAAAGATATATAGGGAATATTATTATTCCTACAATTGTAAATGAACATGTTAGTAAAACTGATATTATAATAAAATGAATTAAAATATAATTAATATTTTGATTATTTAAATATTCTGTAATGTTACTTACCTGACTTATTATTGAGCTATTGTCTATTTTATTAAATAATAAAAAACTTATTAAAAAGCTTATAAATATAAATAATAATAAACCTTTCAATAAATTTTTATCCAATTTAAAGCTTGTCCCTAATCTATTCATTATAATCACCATTAAATTATATTGAAAATTCATTAAAAATATGATAAATTATAATAGTAAATTAAAAGTGATGGTGATTATAATGAATAAGAAAACAAAAAAGATTTTTGCTTGGGCGATGTTAATTATCATGGTTGCTAGTGTAATTGCATCAATTTTAGCATATACTTTATCTGCCTAATGCAGGTAGTTCTGAACTAAGAAAAATAAGTTACTAATTTGATTTTATAAGTTTTTGGAGTGTAGGTTCGTTCAGAACTACGCTTTTTATTTTATAATTATTATATTTAAATAGCAAGAAAAACCGTTCGACATAATTCGACACGGCTTTTTAATCGCGTTTTTTTGCTTCATTTATTAAGATATCTAAGAGTTCTTGATATGATATACCACTCGCTTCAAAAAGCTTTGGATACATACTAATTTCGGTAAATCCTGGAATAGTATTAATTTCATTTAAAATAATTTCATTATTATTACTTACAAAGAAGTCACATCTGCTATATCCATGACAATTAAGGACTTTAAATACTTTAATGGCTAATAAACGTATTTCATTTTCAATTGTAGATGAGATATTAGCTGGTATTAAAGTTATACTTTCATTGTTATTATATTTAGCATCAAAACTATAAAATTCATCAGCAGCGACAACTTCACCTACTCGGGATGCAATAACATCTCCGTCTTTTTCTAAAATGCCACATTCTACTTCCTTACCTAAAACCCCTTCTTCAACTAAAACTCTTGTATCAGTATCAAGTGCTAACATAATTGCTTTTCTTAATTCGCTTTTTTCTAAAACTTTCGTTATTCCAATAGAAGAACCACTATTAGCAGGTTTTACAAATAAAGGATATTTTAAATTATGATTAATTTCCAATTCAATGTCTTCTAAAGTTAAACTTAAATCTTTATAAATATACTCATTATTATACTTCGTAAAATATAAATATTTAGATGTTTTAATATTATTTCTTTCTAAAGTATCTTTTGTAAATATTTTATCCATTGTAATTATACTGGCACTTGGTTTATTAGCAATATATTTAACTTTTAAGAAATCCAAAATACTGCTTAAGATACCATCTTCGCCATTTTTACCATGAATCATTATAAATACTAAATCAAATTCTTTAATATATTTAAAAAAGTTATCTATTTTTTCAATATTTTGAGGTAATGTTCCTATTTTTAAAACCTCTATTTTATTTACATCATCTAACCATTTATAAAAATTATTATTTTTATCCATATATATTGGTGTTATGTTATATTTATCTTTATTGAGATTTTTTATAATTGAGGAAGCGGATACTATAGACACTTCATGTTCATTTGATGAACCACCAAAAATAATTGCTAATTTCATTTTTATTGCTCCTTTATGCCTTCGACTATTTCTATAAAATGCATACTATTACTAGCTTTAATTAAAATAGTATCATGAGGCTCTTTAATATTATTTATGAAATCTATTACTTCTTTATTACTTTTAAAATGATACGAACTAGATTTATTAAACCCATTTAAAACTGCTATATCATTAATAAACTTAGCATTAATACCCACTGTTACTAAAACATCTATATTATTTTTAGGGATTAATTTACCAATTTTAGAATGTATATCTTTACTAAATTCTCCTAATTCTAAGATATCGCCTAAAATAGCAATTTTTCGCTTCTTAAAGCTTTTTAAAACTTCTAAAGCATAATATACTGAATCATAGCTAGCATTATAAGTATCATTAATTATAGTAATATCTCTATCATTTATTAATTCCATTCGGCCTTTTTCTAAAGAAATATTTTTTAAACTTTTAATGATATCTTCATGTTTAATTTTATATAAATCTCCTATAGCAAAAGCTATTAAAGAATTATATATAAAATGTTTACCAATAACATTTATAGCTATTTCTTCATCCATAATTTTAAAAGTACTACCATTTTTATCATAACTAATATTAGTTGCCCAATAATCACTTTTATTATCAATACCAATAGTGATAATATTAGCTTCATTTTTATTAGACCAATCATGTAGTAAATCATTATCTTTATTAATGATTAAAGGTCCCCTTAAACCTTCTCTAATTTCTAATTTCGCTTTTAAAATATTTTCTCTACTACCTAAATTACCAATATGGGCTGTACCAATATTAGTTATTACAGCAACATCTGGTTTAGCAATATTTGTAAGTTCACTTATTTCACCTAAATGATTCATTCCCATTTCTAAAACAGCTATTTCTTCATCAGTTATAGTAAGTAAAGTTATAGCAAGACCTATATTAGTATTTAAATTCCGTTCTGTTTTTAAAACTTTATATTTACTTGCTAAAACACTCGCAATAATATTTCTCGTACTAGTTTTACCAACACTTCCTGTAACAGCGATTATTGGAATATTTAAAGATTCTCTTTTTTTCTTAGCAAGAGCAATAATATATTCTAGAGTATCATCTACTAAAATAATATTTACATTATTATATTTTTTTAATATTTCATTATCTATATCAATTTTGCATAATATACAAGTTTTAGCTCCTTTTTTTAAGGCTTCTTCATAAAAAATACTTCCATTTACTTTTTCCCCATTAAGTCCTAGAAATGTATCTCCTTCTTTAATGGTTCTAGTATCGTAAGATAAATTTTTTAATTCGGCATTTATATTTCCTTTAATTAATTTAGCATTATTTATTCCAATTGTATCTTTTATTTGCATAAGCTACCCTCCATTAATAAATTATATCACTAAATTATCGTTTTTAAGATTTATTTCTTGATTTTTGTCATTACATTAACGCAAAAAGAGCCTTTTATGGCTCTAAAAATAATTCTTGATAAATTTCTGTATAATTTTTAACTGTTTTTATAACTATACTTTCTTTAATTTCTTCAGGTATTTCTTCTAAATCATATTCATTATCAAAAGGTATATAAACCGTTTTTATATTATTATTATAAGCTCCAATTATTTTTTCTTTAATTCCTCCAACTTTTAGGATATCTCCATTTAAAGATATTTCTCCTGTAAAAGCTATTAAATTACTTATTTTTTTATTTAAAATTAGACTTAAAATACTTGTTGTAATAGCAACACCAGCGCTAGGACCATCTTTTTTTATAGCCCCTTCTAAAAAATGAATATGAATATCTTTTAAATTAAAGAAAAAATCTTTCATATTAAACATATCACTATGAGCTTTAATATAACTTAAAGCAACATTAGTAGATTCTTCCATAGTTTTACCTAACATACCTGTTATATTAAAATTACCTTTTCCTTCAAAAACACAAGATTCAATTGGCATTACTTTACCACCTGAATTAGTTACTCCTAATCCATTAACTCGCCCAATAAATTCATGTTTTTTATTTTCAATTTGGCTATATTTAGGAATGCCTAAATATTCTTTTAATCTTGCTTTACTTATTTTTGTTCGTTCATTAATACGCCCTAAAACTACTAATTTTCTTATGATGCCTTCTAAAGCACGATATAAATCACGTACACCTGCTTCGCTTGTATAAGATGATATTAAGTAACTAAGCATTTCATCACTAATAGATATAATTTTATTATTAATCTTATTTTCTTCTAAAATTTTAGGAATTAAATATTTTTTAGCAATATCTATTTTTTCATATTCAGTATAGCTTGTTAAATTAATAATTTCTAAACGGTCTTTTAAAGGGCCTGGAATATTCTCAATATTATTTGCTGTTAGAACAAAGAATATTTTAGACAAATCAAAAGGCTCCTCAATATAATTATCAATAAACTCATTATTTTGTTCTTTATCTAAAATGTCTAATAAAGCACTTCCTGGGTCATCCTTATAATTAATTGTCATTTTATCTATTTCATCAATTAAGAATAATGGGTTTTTGCTTCCACATTTTTTAATACCTTGAATAATACGTCCAGGATTCGAACCCATATAAGTTCTTCTATGTCCCATTAATTCTGAAGAATCATTTAATCCACCAACACTTATTTTATAAAATTTACGATTAAGAGCAGAAGCAATATTCCGTGCAATACTTGTTTTTCCTACTCCTGGAGGTCCTACTAAACAAATAATCGGACTTTTTATATCAGAATTATTATTTTTTAAAGCAACATATTCTAGAATTCGATTTTTAATTTTATCTAAACCATAATGAGAATTATCAAGTTTATTTTTAATGTCTTCGAGATTATTATTTTCAAAGCTTTCATAATGCCATGGTAAATTTAATATCCAATCTAAATAGTTTTTAATCATAGCATTTTCTGGTGAAATATCTGTTGTATAGTCTAGTTTTTTAATTTCATTTAAAACTTTATCATGAGTGCTTTTAGGTAAATGTAACTTTTCTAATTTAGTTAAATAATGTTCATTATTATCACTTTTATTTATTCCAAGTTCTTGTTCAATAATTCTAATTTTTTCTTTTAAAATAAATTCTTTTTGATTTTCTTCTAAACTATTTTGTAATTCGGTTTCAATTTTATCATCAAGCTTTAAAACTTCTAATTCTACCTTAATATCTTTAAGTAAGTTTTTGGCGCGATATAATGAGTTTATTTCTTCAATATATTCTAGTTTTTTGGCAAAAGATAGAGGCATAAAAGAACATATAGTATCTGTTAACCTTGCTAGGTCATCAATCGTTTTAATCGTATTAATAATACTATTGGATACATGTGAAGAAGTGGAAACATATTCCTTAATAAACTCATTTAATTTTCTAATGGTTGCTTGCTTTTCTACTAAATCTAAATTAGGCAAGTCAATTTCTGTTATTTTAGCAGTTAATATTTCTTTATTTTCTTTTAAATTACTAAATTCTAAAACTTTAACTCTTTTGATACCCTTAATCGTTACCCTAACATTACCACTCGGTAGTTCAATTCGGCTTTTAATTTTACAAGCAACACCTACTTCTGGCAAATCATTTACCTCAGGAGTTTCTTCAATTTGGTTGCGTGGAGTTATAACTAAAATATTTCTATTATAATCTTTTGTAGCAATAGAGGCTATATCTTTACTAAGGGTATTATTAAGTTCAATTTTAACTTCTTGATTAGGAAATAAAATTAAACCTTTTAGAAGCATTACTGGTAATATAGTTTCTGTTTTCAAGTTATAATACCTCCAATCAATTGCTATTATTATAAATAAAGAATATCTATTTGTCTACCAATTTTCGCAATTTTTTTTGGTAAATTTTAATAATTTAAAAAAACAAAAAAACATCAAGATTTTTACTTGATATTAATTATTATTTTTCTTATTTCCGGTCACAAATGCCCTTGTAAATTTAGGCCAAATTCCTATTTTATTATGCGTATGTTCAGGTAACTGATATATATCATGGCCTGGATATTCATTTCCTTCTACTAAAACAGGACCTGAGACAGAAAAACATATATCCCAGCCTATATAACGCATTTCTGGAATTACTAAAGAAGCTTCTTTAACTAGTTCTAATGCTTTATCCCAATCAGGAAACTTAAAACCTTTTATTGTTTCATTAGTAGCAGGATGTAATTCATAAAGATTTTTATTTTTATCAATAGCTTTATCTAAAACAATTCCTTTGAATTCATCAACGGGAGCGACCATTCCACCACTATTAAAATTATCTACATATTTTCCATTTCCAATTCTAAAATAAGCACATATAACATGTGGTGTACCTAAATCATCAACTATGGTAACTATCCTAACAGTATTAATAGAACCTGCATAAATTTTATTTACAGCGTCACTTTGAATAATAAGTTCTTCTAGTTCAAAATTCATATTTTCTTTAGTTAAATACTCATATATTTCATCTAAATTTTGATAATCTTTTATGTTTATTTTTTCAATACCTTTGCCACAAGTACCAGCAACAGGCTTTGCCATAAAAACTTTATGTTTCTTCATAAATTTTAAAACATCTTCTCGACTCTTTGTATTTACTTCAATAAAATCTCGGTTTACATATTTTTTAAATGTTGTATTAAATTCCACTTTATTACGAAAAATATGACCAAAACTTTGATTATTATACTTTAGTATTAAGTCATTGTTACGTCCTCTAGTTATATAAGTATCACGTTCAGTATCACTTAAATTATACATTTCAAATAAATCATAATCGCTATAACCAGCTCCATATTTAATTGCACACTCACGCATATCATTAAAGATACTTAAGCGTCGCTTCCCTGTTTTTTTATGAATATTATTTATTTTCGTAATCATATTTTTATAATCCATGTTGAAGACACGTTTTATTAAATAGTTTAGGCTTGGCATTTTATCAACTCTTTCTATTAATATTATACCACATATTTAATTAAATAAAAACAGGATAAAATTACCCTATTTTAAAAATATAATTAATTTATTTTCTTTCTCGTGGGGTACCTTCTAATGTTTTTAAATAATCTTTGCCTTTTTCTGATATAGAATATGCGAAACTATTAAAATCAAAACTAAGATAACCTTCGTGAAAAAGATTAATTATACCAGGAGTTATATTTTGATAAATAGTTCTACTTCCTAAACTAAATTTTCGGAGTATTAGTTCTTTTTGATTTAAACTAGTTAGAAACTCTATAACTTGATTAGTAGCAATACCTTCTAATTCCGCTTTTTTGACAAGATATCTTGAACTATTTTTATTATTAAGTTCAGGTGCGCTATAACCAGCACAAAGTCTTTTTTCATTTAGGATAGTAAATCCAGCATTTTTCATTCTCTCAATAGCAAATTTAATATCGAAATCATCAGCATATCCATCTAGCAAAAGTAACATTCCGGCAATAACTTGATTGGATTCAATAAGCATAAATCCTCCTATATAATATATTATAATTCTAAAAAAGGAAGGCTCTTTGCTTCCTTAATTATTTTCTTTTAAAATTTCAATAGCACGATGCATTTTCATATCATATTTTACAATTTCGTTTGAGCCATAAGCTTTTAATAATTCATCAACAGTAATACCATAGTTTTCAGCCATTTCTTCTGCTTTTTTATTAACTTCTTCTTCAGTAAAATCAATTTTTTCAGCTTCTGCAATACCTTCTAATAAATAACGATATTTAATTCTTTTTGTAGCTTCTGGTTCCATTTGTTCATGTAATTTTTCATGAGTCATGCCTGTAATTTTCATATAATCATCAAGTTTAATACCTTGCATTTTTAATTGGTCTTCAAATTGATGTATCATACGATGTACTTCATCACTCTTAATTTCATCATTAATTTCAACTTTCATGTTTTCGCTAGCTTTAGCTAAACAATCTTCAACAAAAGCATCTTCAATTTGAGCTTCTTTACGTTCTTTTAAAACTTTTTCTACTTCAGCTCTAAATTCTTCTTCTGTTTTAATATCTTCATAGCCTAAATCTTTATAAAAATCTTCATTAATTTCAGGTACTATTCTTTCTTTAATTTCGCGAACAGTAACATTGAATTTAACATCTTTGCCTTTTAAATCAGCAACATAATCTTCAGGGAATTTTAGATTTAATTCTTTAGTTTCACCAACTTTCATCCCTTTAACACCATCTTCAAAGCCTGGAATAAAAGTATTTGAACCAATTTCTAATGGATAATTTTCGCCTTTTCCACCTTCAAGAGCTTTACCATCAACAAATCCTTCGAAGTCAATAACTGCTGTATTACCAGTTTCAACTGTGCCTTCAGTTTTAGGAGCAATTTCTGCTAGTTGATCTTGAAGTTTAGCTACTTCGGCATCAATTTCTTCTTTAGAAACTTTAGCTTTTTCTTTCTTGATTTT
>CAPZYV010000012.1 GCA_948750805.1 uncultured Bacilli bacterium
AAAATTCTCACTTATAATAAAATTATAAATCTTGTATATGCTTTAAGTCAAGAAAAATGTGATTATTTATCCTCTTGATATAAAAATAATAATATTTAATGAGAAAATTATTATGGTGATTTAGTATGAATTATGGTATCAATTTAGAAAACTTAAGAGAAAGGTATGGCTTAACTCAAAAAGAACTTGGCGACATTTTAGGCATTGATAAAAGTTTATATCGTAGATATGAGAAAGAGCTTCAAACAATTCCTATTAAACATCTTAATACTCTTTGTAATTATTACAATGTATCTTTAGATTATATATTTAATTTTACAAGCGAAAAAAATTATATAAATAATACCCCCGATATAAATATCATAGAGTCAGCTAAAAGATTAAAAGCTTTTCGCAAAGAAAACAAATTGACTCAAGATAAGTTATCATTATTATTAAATGTTAATCGCACTACTATTACGAAATATGAAAAAGGTATAAATATAATTGCTACTCCCTTTTTATACATGGTTTGTAAAAAATATAAAATTAGTGCTGATTACTTACTTGGAAAAACTTTATAACCTAAATTTTCTAGTTAATATAAAACCTCATTTCTTTTCCGAAACGAGGTTTTTATTATTAATTGTTTTTATATATTTCAAGTCTTTTTAACATTTTTTCTTTTCCTAAAATACTCATAATATCATATAAATTAGGAGTCATGGCACTAGTTGTTAAAACAACTCTTATTACAGTTGTAAAATCTGCTACATTTCCTTTATAATTATCAGGATTTTCTTTATAAGCTTTCATATCACTAGCATAACCCATCTTTTCACATAATTCTTTTATTTTATTAAACCAATCATCTTGAGTATCTGCTTCATCATATATATTATTTAAATATTCTTCCATAATACTAACAACTTCTGATTTATCACTAATTTTACCAAATTGATAGTTAAGTTCTCTATCCCATTCTTCATCATACATATACCATATTTTATTAAAAATAGAATCATAATTTTCATAATCTTTACGAGGCTTTTTAGTCTCTCTTTCAATATTTAAGAAACGAATAGTTTCACTTTTATACTTACTAACAATTTCATAAACATGGTTATCATATTCTTTAGTCCAAGCTAAATACTCATTATATAAATCTTCAGCTTTCATTTTAGAAATATAATTTTTAGAAATATTATCCAGTTTATCTAAATCAAATAAAGCTCCACTTGCACTCATTTTTTTAGGATTGAATGGAAATTCAAAAAATGGTTTATCAGGATTATTGCTTCTCCACTCTTCATAGTTTGAATTAGCAATTGTAAGAACTGCATCTATAACGGCAAGTTTTGGATATCCCTTTTCTTCATAGAAAAACATTAATGCTTCAGGGTCTTTTCTTTTAGATATTTTTCTAATTGTTCCTGTTTCTTCATCTTTTTTTAAGATTAAAGAAGTATGAATATATTTAGGCATTTTATAACCAAAAGCTCTAAATAATTCATAATGAAGTGGAACACTTGACATCCATTCTCCACCTCTTACAACATGAGTTGTATGCATTAAATGGTCATCAACTAAATGGGCAAAATGATAAGTTGGAAGTAAATCACCACTTTTCATAATTGGCACATCTAAATCATTTTCTGGAAATTCAATCTTTCCACTACATAAATCCTCAAAAACAAATTTTTTATTATAGTCTCCCATTGATTTAAAACGAACAACAAATTTTTCACCATTTTTGATTTTTTGAGCGGCATCTTCCGGACTTAAATCACGATATTTAGCATATTTACCATATATACCAATTCTTTTTTTACTCTTAGTTTGATATTCTCTAATCTCATTAATTTCATCACTAGTTAAAAAGCAAGGATAGGCTCTACCAATACTAATCAAATGTTTTACAAAGGTATGATAAATGGCAATTCTTTCACTTTGAATATAAGGACCATAATTACCAACAATTTCACCATTATATTCGTATTCATCAGGAGCTATTCCATAATAATTTAAGATATGATGAATAAAATCTACAGCTCCTTCAACAGTTCTAGCTTGGTCAGTATCTTCATTACGAATAAAAAATATACCCTTACTACTTTTTGCTAAAACATAGTTAATAACTGCACTCATCATATTACCAATATGCATAAATCCAGTTGGGCTTGGAGCAAATCTTACAACTTTAGCACCTTCGCTCAAGTTTCTTTCTGGATACATTTTTTCATAATCTTCAATTGTTTTATTTATTTCTGGAAAAATTAAATCTGCAAGTTCTTTATGTGTCATTTTTATTCCCTCTTTTCTGTATCTAATTTTACTTTAAAACACCAAAAAAGTAAATATTTTCTTTACTATATTAGCTAAAATATAGATAACAGCACTTTATCTCATTAAAACTATTTCATTTGATTTTTTATTTTATATCTTCCTAATTATAATTCTTTATTATTTTTCATAAATTCTCTAAGTACTTTAGTTAAAGCTCTTTTTTCAATACGAGAAACATAACTTCGAGATATTTTTAGTCTCTTGGCAATTTCTTTTTGAGTTTGTTCTTCTTCATTAGATAAGCCATATCTCTTAATAAGGATTTCTTTTTCTCTATCATTTAAAACATTAAAATAATCTTTAATCAGCATTATATTATCTTTAATATGAAGTGATTCAGCAATATCCATTGAATCATCTTTTATTACTTCCATCAAACTTACTTCATTGCCATCTTTATCGTATCCTACCGAATCATTTAAACTTATCGTATTTCCATTTTTTTTATTACTACGAAAATGCATTAGAATTTCATTCTCAATACATCTCGCCGCATAAGTAGTAATTTTAGTAGCTTTACTACTTTTATAAGAATCTATTCCTTTAATAAGGCCTATTGTACCAATGCTTATCAAATCATCTGTATCATATGAAGTATTATCAAACTTTTTTACTATATGAGCGACTAATCTTAAATTATGTTCAATAAGTTTATTACGAGCATTCTTATCTCCTTCAAGCATTTTTTTAATAGTTTCTTCTTCATCTTCAGGACTTAATGGTTCAGGAAAAACTTGATTAGAATAACTTCCAGTAAAAAAAAGCATATCTTTAATAATACTTAATAAATTTAAAAACATATATTCACTTCCTATTAAAAATATATTAAAAAGGATTGTAATTATATCTAAAAATTAAAAAAACACCTATAATGGTGTTATCTAATTAGTTTATTATCAAACACAAATTTTTCATCAGCCGCTTGCATTTGATACATAGAAAGATACGGATTACCATCTAATCCATAAAAAGGTCTATCAGTTGGAGAAAAGAAATCTTGCCCCATTTTTTCGATAAATCTTTTATTTTCTTCTACATAATCTATTATGTTATAACAGTCTTGACCACTTAAAGCAACTATAGGAAATAAAATCATTTTTTACCATCCATCAAAAATTCATGAATAATTTCTTCTTCATTTTCCATATCTATTTCTTCAATGCGGTCAACACGACACTTCTCACTTAATAAAATAGCTTCAACCTTTTTTACCGCATCTTCTAAAACATCGTTAATAACTACATAATTATATTTATTAACTTCATTTATTTCTTGATAAGCTCTTTTAAATCTTTTTATTATTTGTTCAGGATTTTCTGTATTGCGTTTTTTAATTCTTTCTTTTACAATTTCCATAGAAGGTGCCATTATAAATATCAAAATAGTCTCGGGAAATAAATTTTTAATTTGTTTAGCTCCATCAACTTCAATTTCTAAAATTACATCATATCCTTCATCTAGCTTTTCATTTATTTCTTTTTTAGGAGTACCATAATAACATCCATAATGAACTTCAGCATATTCTAAAAAGTCGTTATGAGCAATTTTATTTTCAAATTCTTCTTGAGTTACAAAAAAATAGTCGCGACCATTTACTTCATTATTCCTAATTGGTCTAGATGTATAAGAAATGGATAAATAAAGATTAGAATTTCTGGAAATTAATTCTTTAACAATAGTTCCCTTACCAGCACAAGTTGTACCTGATATAATAATTAAACTTCCTCTTTTTTTAGTTTTAATCATTGATATTTTTCCTTTCGCTTTTTATTAATCTATCATAAAAACAAAAATTTTTCAAGCTAAAAAAGGTATCAAAAGATACCATATTATTCAAAAAACTTGTTTATACTTACCTCTAAAATAACACTTATCTTATATAAATCATATATTGATATGGTTAAATTATCTTTTAAATTTTCTAAATCATTTAAATAGTCTTCTTTAATATCAGCATAATTACTAAGTTCTGCAAGAGTTAACCCTTTTAATTCACGAAACTTTTTAATATTTCTTCTAACTGTTTTATACATTTCAATATTGAATTTATAATCCTTATCCATTGTACACCTCCACACTATTGTACAATGTTTTTATATTTTTATAAAGTATTATTCAACAAAAAATTTATCCATAGGAACATTTAAGACAATTGAAATTTTATAAAGTGTATTAAGAGCCATGCCTTCTTTTCCTTGAGTTGTCTCAAATCTCCTTAAAAAATCATTGGAAATTCCAATATCTAAAGCCAATTGTTCTTGAGTTATCCCTGCAATTTTTCTATATTTTCTTACATTTCTAGCTACTACTTCAATTATATTTTGGTTAAAACTAAAATCCCTTTTGAATGTTGTCATTTATACTCACTCTCCACCATTATTTTACTAGTTTAAGAGATTTTATTCTATGAAGTATTACTTCCTGATAAGCATTTTCTCTTTCCATTAAATATATTATATTCTTGTCTTTTTATATATTCAAGGGGGTTAAATTGTCTTATTTTGTCACAAAAAACTAATTCATGACTCTTTTAAACATCCTTTCTAAGTCATAAATACTAAATTTAATAATTGTTGGTCTCCCATGAGGACAATTATATGGATTATCGCATAATACTAATTCTTTTAAAAGTTCTTCTATCGCTTCATTGCTAATATGCATATTTGCTTTAATACTCATTTTACATGCTAAAGTTATAGCAATATTTTCATTAAATTTAATTACATCAAATTTATCTTTATTTATAATTACTAAATCTATAATCTTTCTAACACTTTCTTCTTCATATCCTTCTTTAAACCAGGTAGGATGGCCTAAAACTCTAAAGGTATTAACACCAAATTCCTCTATTATAAATCCCATATTTGTTAGTATATTTAAATTGTTTTTAATAACTAAAAAATCACTACTGGATAATTCAATATTAATCGGAATAAGTAAAGTAGTTGTAGTAGTTACTCTTTCTCTTAAAGATGTCATATAACGTTCATAATTTATACGTTCTTGAGCTGCATGTTGGTCAATTAAAAATATCCCATCTTCATTTTGTGCAATTATATAAGTACCAAGAGCTAAGCCTACAGGATATAAAACTAATGATTTCATTTCTTTATTTGTAATAACATCAGCACTTTTTACTTCATAACTTTCTTCATTTGAATCTTTTTCAATTTGGAAATCAATCTCAGTTTGAATATTTTTAGGCTCATTAACATTAGACATTTTACTTACAATATCAGCAATAACACTATCTTTAATAACATTTACACTATTGTCTTTTAGCGCATTTGGAATAAGCAAATTATTATATAAAGCATCTTTAATAGTTGTATAAATTAAATCATATAAATCATTTATTTTACTTATTTTGATATCTTGTTTTGTAGGATGAATATTAACATCAACTAAAGTAGGGTCAGTATTTATTTTTAAAACTACCACCGGATATTTACCTTCAGGCTTATATGTATAATACGCATCATTTATGGCTCTATTAATATCCATATTTCTTATTACACGCTCATTTACAAAAGTATTTATATCATTACGATTAGATTTTAAAATTTCTGGTTTACAAATATAACCATATATATCAAAATCATTATTACTAGCCTTAAATTCTATCATTTTATTAGAAACATTTAAACCATATATTTCATGAATTACTTTAAGTAGATTACCACTTCCACTAGTTTTTATTAAAACTTTATCATTGTTAGCTAAAGTAAATTTTATGTTGGGATGAGCTAAAGCTAATTTTTCAATTAAATTAACAGAGTTATATAATTCCGTATTTTCTGATTTTAAATATTTTAACCTTGCTGGTGTATTATAAAATAAATTCTTAACTGTAATATTTGTGCCACATCTTAAATCGCCACTCGTATCTTCTAGAATCTCTCCGCCTTTTAAATGGATAAAACTAGAATCACTTCCATTACTGCTTAATAATAAAACTTCTGAAACACTAGCGATTGAAGGTAAAGCTTCACCACGAAAGCCCATAGTATTTATAAAAAACAAATCATCATCACGAATTATTTTACTAGTAGCATGTCTTCCAAAGGCTAGATGAGCGTCATTACTATCCATACCTTCCCCATCATCTATAACTTGAATTGATTCTAATCCACCCTTAATTAAATTAATTTTAATATTAGTTGCAGAGGCATCTATACTATTTTCCACTAATTCTTTTACAATACTAGAACATTTTTCAACTACTTCACCTGCTGAAATCTTATTTGCTAGCGCTTCACTCATTACATGTATTTTACTCATATTCTTCACCACTTATATTCGGTCTAATTTCTAAGACTTCTAAATTTGTCAAAACATTACACGAATTTTTAACATTAATAAAACCAATACCTGGTATTACAATATCACAATTATTAAAAACTTTGTTTACAATACTTGTTTTTAAAACATTTTTAAAAACTCTTTTAATACTATTATGAGTTGTATATATTGTTACACTATTAGGTTCATTAAAAAACAATTCCCAAGCATTATTAATAATAATTGTAGTATCCTTTTTAATATTAAAAGTAAGTGGTTTTATCTCATTATTGACTATTTTATAATTTAGATTTAAATAATCAAATCCTGGAGTATCATAAATTATATAGTTATCAAATTTTAACTTAATAAAATCTAGTGTCGTATTAGGTTTATTACTTGTAACAATTTCTTTTTTAATATTATGTTTTTTTAATAAACTATTAATAAACGTTGATTTACCAGCATTTGTAATTCCCATTATAAAACAAGTATTAGTAAAATATTTATCCATATATTTAAAGATATTTACATTTTTAAAATCATTCTTATTACTTAAAAAAACAATATCTTCTTCTATATTATAAACTTTGTTTAAATATTTTTTTATTTTATTATATTTCATATCTCGTCTTAAGGTATCACTTTTACTTATAACTAAAACCTTAGGTAATTTGATTTTTTTGAATAAAGATAATGTATATTTATTTAAGTTTAAATAATCAATTAAGAAAAAAACTAATCCTTTACTTTTATTTACTTTGTTTAAAATTAAATCTTCGTTAACGTTTTCATTATCTTTTTTTTCACCATAATTTTTAAGTCTAAAACAACGCATACAATAATCATTTTTAATATTTGGCGTATATCCTGATGCCTCTTTATTACTATCTTGCATTATAAGACCACACCCAATACATTTTTTAATCATAAAATTCTCCTTTTATTAAGATTTTTTTTCTTTTTAAATACCAATAAATAACCTTTTCAAAAAATCTATTTATTTTAGTACCAAACTTTTCATAATCACCAATTTTGCTAATTAAAATAGATGTTATACCGATTTTATTAGCACCATATATATCAGTTAGAAGTTGGTCTCCTATCGCGGCTATCTCATGTTCCTTAAATTTATATATATCCATTATTTTTAAATATTTTTTCTTAAAAGGTTTATGGGCACTAGCAGCAACATCGACATTTAAGCCATCTTTAAAAGGAATTAATCTTTCTTTATTACTATTAGAGATTATAATAATTTTAAAATATCTTTCTAAATAAAGAAACAATTCTTTAAGCTTTTTAGTTGGAGCATCAGTTTTAACAGGTACCAAAGTATTATCTAAATCAAAAAGCAAGCACTTAATACCTTTATTTTTTAAATTCATATAATCTATATCATATATATTTTTTTTATAAATATCCGGAATAAAATTTTCCATGTACTTCACCTAATATTCATTATATCAAGAAATAAAAAAAGAAACTAGATTCTTCCATTAGTTTCTTTTAAATTTTTATTTAATAAAGTAAATCATTCTATGTAAAGGTTATTTTCTTCCATTACCTTCAGAATTATTTAGATTACTTTCTTGTAAGAATCTATCTACTTGTGCTAAACAGTCTACATCATTAAAAAATAAAGCTCTTCGATAGTTTGCAAATAAATCTTTACGTCCATTATTAAACCAATAACTTATAATATCAACATATTCATCTTGAGTAATTCCGCCAATAGTTCTAAATAACGGAGCTAAACCATCTGAAAAATCTCCACATTTAATTCTTTTTATAACTTCTGCTCTTAAAACTTCCTTTCGAGCCATGACTGCTTCATAAATAGGATTTTTAAATTCTGGCAAAAAATGAGGAACTTCTTGATTTACAACTACTTGTTCACCTAAATTATTCATATCCAAAACCTCCTAATAAAAGTATAGCAAAAAAATAACAAAAATGCAAATTACTTTAAAGCACTTAAAACGTTACTAATTATGTCAATATTATCGATAGCATCACTTATTTTATCAGTAGTACGAAGTTTATACTTAACTTTCATTTCTTCTTTATATTTTTTTATATTAGCATAATCACGATTTAACTCTTTTACCCAATAAGAATTATATTTTAATAGTTCCCACATTTTGGGGTCTTTTTTAAGTTCTAGAATTGTTCTCATTTGCATAATTAATCCTCGAAAAATTTATTAATTGGTCTTGGATTAATCGGTCCTTTAACTGTTTCACCTACCGTACTTTTACCAGTTAATTCCTGAACTAACCCTAAAGCTTTTTGAGCAGTATTAATATGTTTTTGAACAGAATCCATATCAATATTTTTAACAATATTAGTTATATCACTAAAGTTACTAGAAGTATTTGTATTCTTATTAAAATAGTTATTCCAAGCTCTATCATCTTCGCCATAAATATCATATATCTCATATAGTTTTTGCCATGATGTATCCCCTGTTTTAATACTATTAATTAACTCGGGATGATTACGAGCAAAATTTTTAAATGATTCTTTTTTATCCATAATATCACCAATAAAGTATATGATTAAAAGATTATTTTATTAATTGGTAATTTTAAAGAATATTAAAACTTATGAAATTAAATTTATCTCATAAGTTTCTAAATTAATATAGGAATCTTCCTTATAATATTTTTTATTTAAGGGATTAGTTAATTTCTCTTCTAAATAATTATTTTCATATAAATCTTTTAAATAAACTATTTTATTTTTACATTTATCATCGTTATAACATGCTTTAGCATAATAAGCAAATTCTTTTTCTACTACTAAAATACGATTATTATTATGTTCATTATATATTTTATATATCGTTGTAACAATAATCATTCCAATAATGATAAATAAACTTAAACTAATTATTTTTTTATTGCTCATATTTATCTCCATAATAATTTTTAATAAATTCTTCACGATATTCTAAAATATTATCATTTTTAATACTTTCTCTTAAATCTTCCATAAGTTTAATTAAAAATCTAATATTATGAATAGATAAAAGACGCGCTCCAAAAGTTTCATCAGCATTAATTAAATGTCTAATATAAGCTTTAGTATAATACTTACAAGCATAACAATCACAGTCTTTACTTATTGGTGTAAAATCTTCTTTATATTTAGCATTTTTAAGATTTATCTTGCCATTTTTTGTAAAAGCATGGCCATGACGAGCTAAGCGTGTTGGAAGTACACAGTCAAATATATCAATACCTCTAATAACCCCTTCAATTAAATCAATAGGTTCCCCAACTCCCATTAAATAGCGAAGTTTATCTTCTGGCAAATATGGAATAGAATAATCTATAGCTTTATACATATCCTCTTTCGATTCATGGTCATTTGCCACTCCCCCAATGCTATAACCATCAAAATCTAATTTAACCGTTTCTTCTGCTGAATGTTTTCTTAAATCTTCATATGCACCACCTTGCACAATACCAAATAACATTTGATTAGGATTCTTATGAGCTTCTTTACATCTTTTTGCCCAGCGAATAGTTCTTTCAATACTATTTTTCATATATTCATGGTTAGCACTTGCTGGCGGACACTCGTCAAAAGACATTGCTATATCACTATCTAATTTATTTTGAATCTCTATAGATTTTTCAGGAGTAAGCATAAGTTCATCACCATTGAGATGATTTTTAAATTTAACTCCTTCTTCTGTTATATTTTTAGGACTAGATAAAGAAAAAACTTGATATCCTCCACAGTCAGTTAAAATTGGTTGATTCCAATTCATAAATTTATGTAATCCTCCAGCATGATTAACAACATTTTCGCCTGGCCTTAACCATAAATGATAAGTATTAGCTAGAATTATTCCAGAATTCACATCTTTTAATTCTTCTGGTGATAAGGTTTTTACTGTCGCTTGTGTTCCAACTGGCATAAACATCGGAGTCATAAACTTTTTATCATTATATACAAAAGACCCTAAACGAGCTTTCGTATTTTTTTCTTTTTTCTCTAATTTATATGCAAATTTCATTTTACTTCACCAATTCAATTATAACTGGTTTATGGTAAAATAGCAATTAATATAAAAATTTTTAGTTAAAAAAGATGGATATTTCCATCTTTATTTAGAACAACTTATTTCATTTGCTTTAATATATTCTTTAGCAGATATAGTTTTAGTTTGTTTTTTCGTAAATTTGCCATTTTTTAAAGTATATGTATAATAAGCTTCCACTACTTCTTTTGATTTAGCCTCACATATATCTTTTTCTTTATATTTTTTTTCATCTACTACGCGAGTTGCATATACAGTAAAGGAATCATTTTTATAAGTTAAGAATTCCACATAATCTTTAATTAACATATCATTATTATCAATTTCTTTTTCTTTTAAGACAATATTCCCTTCTGTATCAATAGCATATAAAGTTGTATTTCTCCCCTTAGTACCATCAGTTAGTGTAAATATTATATAATTACCCATAACTTTAAAATTTAAAAATATTTGATAATCTAAAGAATCATTTACTTCTAAATTTAAACCATCTTTCTTATAAAACTCTTTACCATTAATGGTAGCTACTACAGTTTTAGGGAAGCCATTTTCTTTAAAATTAATAAACTTAAATTCTAAAACTTCTTTTTCGCCATTAACTTCTATTGTTTTTTTACAATAAGCTACATTTTCATTATCTTTATCACAGCCATCAACAAGTAAAGCATATTCGCCAACTTTAACTCTAATTCCTTCAACTCTCAAATGACTATCATCATATTTATGAGTTCCAGCAAAAATTAACAATCCTGCTAAAACTAAAACAGTTAAAACTATACCCACAATTTTTAATTTTTTCATTTTTTCACTCCCTATAATAAGATTATAAAGAAAAAAAGCAAAAATAACAAGCTATTTTTTGCTTCTTGGATGAGTTTTTTTATAAACACTTTTTAATCTATCACTTGTAACATGTGTATAAATTTGCGTTGTACTTAATGATTCATGGCCTAAAAGTTCTCCAACAGAACGAATATCTGCCCCATTATTTAACAGGTCAGTAGCATATGTATGACGCAATGTATGTGGCGTAACTTTACTTTTTATTTTTTTCTTTTCAGCAAATTTTTTCACAATTATTTCGACTGTTCTAACCGATAAATGTTTACCGCTTTTACTTGTAAATAAATACTCACTTTTATTATCCTCTAAAATATTTTGACGGGTTATATTTTTATAATAATTAAATAATTTTTCATTGCAAGCTTTATAAAAAACAATTCTTTCTTTATTTCCTTTACCAATAACTCTAAATTGCTTTAAACTCTCATCTAAATCAGTTAATTTTATCGATACTAGTTCACTTACCCGAAGTCCTGTTGCATATAAAAATTCCACTATTAAAGTATTTCTTACTTCAATATCATTATTTAAATCTATATCATAAAAAAGATTAGTTGTCTCACTTTCATTTAGAAAATTAGGAAGTTTTTTAATAACTTTAGGGTTTTTTAAATTGTGATAAGGATTATTACTAATTGCTCCAATATCTCCTAAAAAATTATAAAAACTCCGAACAGCACTTAATTTTAAAGAAGATGTTTTATTTTCATAACCTTTTTTTATTAAATAAGCTTTATATTTTGTCGCTATATCTTTATTGATATTTAAAAAATGAAAGTTATTTGCCGATAAAAAATCATAGTATACTTTTAATGATTCTTTGTATGTATCTATAGTTCTTAAAGAATATTTAAGTTCATACGCTAAATATTCTAAAAAAGATTCTAAATATTTATCATAATTAGTTTTCATATAAATAAAAATACAACTTTCTTTCCATATTATACGGCATCTCAGTTATAGCATATATAAACTCTTCAGAATTTTGAGCGTTTTTAATATGAGCTAAGGTATACTCATCTATTTTATTACTTAAAAAATTATAAACCTTATTAATAAAAATTTTATTAGTAAAATTGTTACGAAGATGATTCCACATATCAAAGTTATTATCTTTAGTTAAGACTGGAGCTTTTCGCATTGCACCTTTTTCATTATAAATAATTACAAGTGGCATATTATCTTTAACATCTAAAAGATTAGCTAACTTAATAGAATTTATTATTTCTTCTTTTGTAAATTTAGAGGTAAAATTATCTAATTCAGCTAATTTTGTTGTATTAAAATTATGAGAAATATTTAAGTTTACTAAATCAATGGGAAAATAATTATTAGGTTTAGTTTCTATTGCTAAATAATATTTAATTTCCATAATAAAACTCCTTTCTTTAAATTAATGATAATAAATCAATTTTTTCTTCTGGTTTATATTCAATCCTGCAAGCAGCACAAAAATAATTATGATGAAAAGCATTTAAATGCATAATTATTCGTCTAGTTTCTTCATCAGCCTTTTTTACATAAGTATTAATTGATACCCTACTAATCGTATAATTATTTGCCAATTCACGGTCAGAAAATACATATTTTATTTTGTATTTTAAGAAGTATTTTTTATCTTCTTCACTCCAATTAATGGTAGGCTTTAAAAATAATTTTTCAAATTGCTCGCTACCTTCCAAATCAGAAACTAAAAGAGTTAAGTCCTTTCTTCTTTTTTCTTTATCACTTTCTTGTCTTATTTTTTGTAAACGCCTAAATAAAAGACTTGCTTTAAAAGCATTTTTCTTTCTAGTTTTATAAGAATATTCATTTGCCGTCATAAAACAAAATTGTAATGCTGTGCGAAGTCGCATGTTATTTGTATTAGCAAATTATATGATTTTATTTAAGGTATCATCACCAAATAAATGCTTACTTATACTTATAGATAATCGGCACTCTAAAATAATTAAAGTATAAATATATAAAGTAGTAATACTCAACTTAACACCTCTTAATAGCCATTATTATAGCACACTTTAACCTTTTTGGCTAATTTTTTTAATTCTAAATCTTATATTTAATTTGAAAATATATAATTTTTTTTAAATTCGTAAAAATTAAGCTTGAAAGTCATATAATATTATGATATTATTAAAAAGCAATGGACCTCTAGCTCAGTTGGTTAGAGCATCCGGCTCATAACCGGGCGGTCGTAGGTTCGAGTCCTACGAGGTCCACCATTATATGCGCTTGTGGCGGAATTGGTAGACGCACTAGACTTAGGATCTAGCGGTTAATTCCATGGGGGTTCAAGTCCCTCCAGGCGCACCAGATTGATAGATACTCGAACTTCGAGCAACAATATAAAACGCACTTGATAAAAGCGCGTTTTTATGTTATTATGAATATGTCAAGGAAACTTGCATAAAATAAAAAAGGGAATACTTAACATCGCAAAGTTGAGTACTCACCAAATTGGTTTGCACTTAATCTTATTAGATTGAGTGCGTTTTCTTTTTATAATTCATTATCATTTAAATAATAGAAGAATAAGTAGAATGATGATAACGATTAAAGCAAAGATTAAAAAATCTTTCTTAGTCATTTTCATCACCTCCCTTCGGAGGTAAGCACTCAACTGTTAAAGTATTCCTAAATAAATTATACTAAAATATTTATTATAGTACAACGAATTTGACTAAATTTTATCGATTTAGAAAAACACACTTAAAGTCAATTAGAAAAGAGTGATAGATATGGCTAGCCCAGCAATGCACTTGGCAATAGCAAAAAAATATATAGAAAGGCATAATAATTTAAATTATAAAGAATTTATCAAAGGAACTTTGTATCCAGATGCTGAAACAAATAACATAAAACTTCATTATCCTAAAAGTTCTATTATGGGTGAGTTTGCAATTGGCGTTTATGATAAAGTAAATTTATATGCATTTTTAACTGATTATCCAAAACTTAATGATTTTGAATTAGGCTATTTTTTACATTTGGTTACAGATTATTTGTTTTTCCATGAATGTTTTACTAGAGATTATTTAATGAATACTAAGTGTGAGCAATTTTGCAAAGAATTATATCATGCTTACGATTGCTTAGATTCATATTTATTTGCTAAATATCATATAACTAAAGAAGATTATAAAGCTTATCCAAGTGAATATTATCCAGGAATACCTTACGAAGAGTGTTTATTATCTAAGGATTTTGTAGATAATTTTATAAAAAGGGTTA
>CAPZYV010000013.1 GCA_948750805.1 uncultured Bacilli bacterium
TATACAATGATAAGTTTTTAACATTTCTAATAGTTCAGATGCTTTTACAACATTATTAACTCTTACAATACCTAGTAGAAGACTATCTGTTATATCTTTTAAAGAATATATTTCTTCGTTATATAAATTAATAGCCATTTTAATACAATTAACTAAATCTTTGGGAATATAATACTCTTCATTTTCTAAAATCAAAAATTGTTTTTTTAAATGTTCAAATAATATATAATCAATATAACCATTATTTTTTATACTAATATTTTCATTAATAAGAGTTTTTAAAATGTGTACTTCTTCTGTACTAATCATTTTTAAAATAATTTCGGGGTCATCAATATAAGTATTTATTATCTCATCATACATTGATTTTCTGGTTATTTTAGAATACTCTTTTGCTGTCCCTACTACTTTAGTATATAAGTTATAAATATCTTCTTTTTTTATTTTCGCAAAATATTCTTCTAGTGTCATTATTTATATTCCTCAATTAATCTTTTATGAATACCAGGCTCTACTATATTAATAGCATTTATTGCTTGTTCTAAACTAATTTTAAAATTACCTCGATTAAATGATGACTCTGCTTTTATTAAGCCAAGCTCAACATCTTTATAAACAGCCCGGTAACGATTACCATAAACAATTGCTGTTTCTGCCATGCGAGCTGTTTTAATTGCTTCTTTTGTCGTATTAAATACTTTTAATGTTAAATCTCTAGCTGTATCTACACGTGTATTTAAGATTTTTATTGATATTGGTCTTCTATCTAATTCTTTAATCATATCTGTAATAGCGCTTGAAGCTTCTGATAATTCAATATAAAAATTTTTCGGAGTCACAGGCAATTTATAACTCTTCATATTATTCTTAGCTTGATTTAAGATTTTTTTAATTTCATCTAATTGTTCTCTTGCTCTTTTTTCATCTTCTTTTAAACTATTTAAACTTCTTAAAGTTTGGTCTAATTTCTCTTCTGTCTTCGATAATTTCGTATTTAATAATTCCATTTCTTTACCTAAACGCGAAAAAGCAAAATTATTAGAACGATGCATTTCAATAATTCGATTATAGTCTTCTTTAATTGTCTCTAATTCCTGGTTAATTGTATCTAAAACTAAAATATCTTCATCAACTAAATCATAACTATATTTTAAATCATCAATTCTTTTATTTAAATCATTACTTATTTTAGATAATTTAGTAGTTTTAATTAAAATACTTCTTTGATAATCTTCAAAAATTCTTTTTGATAATTTTTCTTTATCAAAATTATGATATAAAGAATCAAAATAATCTAATATTGTTTTAAGTTCAAATACACTATCTTCCAAATTTAAAACATTAAGTCTGCCAAAAATATCATTTATCTTTTTTTCAGCTTCGGCAATATTATAATCAATATTTAAATATTCTAAATTATAGCCTTCTTTATTCATTTTTGTTGTAATTTTTTTAATATCTATTATTTTATCTGGTATTAATTTCTGCCCCATTATAATAATAGATGGTGCTTCTTCAATCACAATTTTTAAATTTCCAATGGTATCATCAATAGCTTTAACTATTTTACCAACTTCGGTGTATTCATTATTTTCCATAGATACTTCAAAAGCGCTAAATAATTTATCAACATTTTCAAATTGAAGTTCTAATGGTTTTTCTACTTCACTATATTCATTTTTATTAGAATTATATTTAGCTAGTATAGTTCGGTAGTCTGCCTTAAGTTTAGTAACTGTCTCTCTATTTTTTTCCTCACTTAAAGTAATTTCTCTTACTTCATCAAGTAAAAAACTAGATTTAGTTTTAACATAAGCTATTTCTAATTCTAAAGAGGCAATTTTATTTTTTAAATCTTTATAATTTTTAACTTCATATGATTCTTCAATATCAATTAATGCATCTGTAATCCTTGGAATTTCTACTTCTTTTATTTCTTTTAATCTTTCACACCAGTTATCATATTTTTTTTGCATGGCATCATTATTAATTAAAGCCCCAACTTTATTTAATTCCGAAAGAATAGAAGCCCCAACAATTAAGTTTTTATCACGTTCTAGTGAACTTATCTCATTTTTATATTTTTTCTTATCATGTTTGTTTATTAAATTTAAAACTATAATTATTGTGGCAATCGTAAATAAATAATATAAAATACCTATCAAAATAAAAGTTGTCTTAGACATTTATGGTCACTTCCTATGATTACATTTTAACATATTTGATATATCTTGTCGAGATGTTGCCTATAAATTTATAAAAAAAGAAAAGAGAACTTTTATCGTTCACTTTCTTCTAACATGGTTGTAATAAAAAGTCCGTATCCAGTTTTTACATTATCGGTTATAACATGGGTAACAGCTCCAATAAGTTTATCATTTTGAACAATTGGCGACCCACTCATACCTTGTACTATTCCACCTGTTTTTTCAATTAACCTTTCATCAATTATTTCAAAAGTAATATTTTTAATATCACTATTTTCATTAATTTTTGTTATGTAAATATCAAATTCTTCTACTTTTTCTTGGTCTAAAACAGTATAGATTTTGGCATTTCCAACTTTTATATCATCTTTATTACCAACACTAATTAAGTCTTGTTGATATTTAGCATCATATTTACCATATATACCATATTTCGTATTTTTCTTAATATCTCCATAAGAATTATTATAATAAAATTTCGCATTTTTACTACCAGGTTTACCGTCGATACTAGAATCAATACTTGTAATACTATTTTTAAAGATATAACCCGTTTTAACTTCTATTAATTTAGAAGTATTACTTTCCAGTATCTCATGTCCTAAAGCTCCGTAAGTATTAGTTTCAGGGTCTATAAAAGTTAAGGTTCCAATACCTGTAATACTATCTTTAACATATAATCCGGTTTTAAACATATTTCTTTCTTTCACTAAAGTTAAGGTTGTTTCTTTTTGTTTATTGTCCCTCATATAAGTTATTTTTACTTCATCATTTTCATTTAAATTTCTTTCAATAGCATTTGTTAAATCTGATATTGTGTTAATATTAGTATCATTAATTTTTATTATTGTATCCCCTTCTTTTAAATCAGATTTAGGGTATTTACCATTAACCTTATAAAAACCAATTACCATTACGCCTTCACTTTTTATATCAATTCCAATCGTTCCCCCACCTAATATAACTTCACTTGAATAGGCAAGAGTTATACTTGGAAAAACCATAAACATCCATAAAAAAACTATAAATTTTTTCATACTATCATCACCATTAATAGTATGGATTTTTATAGTTTTTTTAACTTAACAATAATTGGAATTTGGTAATTTTTGGTTAATATTGGCGTCCAAAATATAATCTGAATTTGGCGTCTTTACCACAACATATGCATTTAGTATTAATTTCTTCGTCTTCAATTAAACAACGACTTTTCATACTAAAATCATCTTTAATTTTATTTTCACAAGCTTCATCACCACACCAGTTAGCTTTAATAAATCCTGATTTAGTATTAGCAATCCTTGTAAATTCTTCATAGTCTTTAGCATCATAAATCATTGAATCTCTTCTTTTTAAAGCTCTATCATACATATTTTGCTGAATTTCATTAAATAAACTCTCAAGATTACTTGCAACTTCATCTTTGTTAAATTTAATTTTTTCTAAAGTATCTCTTCTTACAACCGTTACTTCATTATTTTCTAAGTCGCGAGGTCCAATTTCGATTCGAACAGGGTAACCTTTTACTTCCGCCTCAGCAAACTTAAAACCTGGAGTTTTGTTGCTATTATCAATTTTATAACTGATACCTAAATCTTTAAGATGTCCCGCAATATTATCAGTTGCTTCTAAAACATTTTCACTATCGCTTATTGGAATTATTATAACTTTTGTTGGAGCAATATTTGGTGGAATTACAAGTCCTCTATCATCACCATGAACCATTATTAAAGCTCCTATCATTCTTGTTGTAAGTCCCCAGCTTGTTTGAAAAGGGGTCACAAGTTTGTTCTCTTTATTTAAATATGTTATACCAAAAGCCTTAGCAAAGCCATCTCCAAAATAATGACTTGTACCATTTTGGAGAGCTACTCCATCATACATCATGGCTTCTAGGGTATAAGAAGATACTGCTCCTGCAAACTTTTCTTTCTCCGTTTTTTTACCAACTATTACCGGAATAGCTAAAATATTTCTTTGAAAATCTTCATATATATGAAGCATTTTTAAAGTTTCGCCTAGTGCTTCTTCTGGTGTTGAATGCATGGTATGGCCTTCTTGCCATAATATTTCTCTACTTCTTAAAAATGGTCTTGTAGTTTTCTCCCATCTAACGATTGTACACCACTGATTATATAATTTCGGTAAATCACGATATGATTTAATAGTTTTTTTATAATAATCACAAAACAATACTTCACTTGTGGGGCGAACACAAAGTCTTTCATCTAACTTATCCAAGCCACCATGTGTAACCCAGGCTACTTCTGGAGCAAATCCTTCAACATGCTCTTTTTCAATATTTAATAAACTCTCGGGAATAAACATTGGCATTTGCACATTTTCATGACCTGTTTCTTTGAACTTTTGGTCTAAATGTTTAACCATTTCTTCCCACAAAGCATAACCATAAGGGCAAATAATCATACTTCCTTTAACACTAGAATAATCTACTAATCCTGCTTTAGTTACAACATCGGTATACCATTTAGCAAAATCGACATCACGACTAGTGATTTTATTTAATTCTGACATCGCTCATCTCTCCTATTCACTTACTTCAAAATCAATTAATTCTTTATTCTCAGTTAAAATTTTATTTACTTTATCTGTAGCGTTTTTTAATTTTTCACTACAATATTTAGCTAGCTTCATCGCTTCTGTATACTTATCAATAGCACTATCTAGTTCAACATTACCACTTTCAAGTTCTTTTACAATAACTTCTAACTCTTTTAGAGCATCTTCAAATGATTTTTCCATCTTATCTTCCTCCTTTTATTTGTTCATTTTCATCGCCAAAGAAAAAATTGTCAAATATAGCTGTAGGACATATTTTTTCAAATGGAGCTAAAATAAGTCTAGTTCTCAACCAACCATGCTTATGTTCCGTCTTATTTCATACATTTCTGGTGAATCTGGCAAAGCTGTTTTCAAGTCTTCTTTCAATAAACGATATATTCCCCTTAAACTTTTATATTCTTGTCTTAAATTTTCTTTTTCTTGTTTATTCATTATTTTTCTCCTCCAATGAATTTTCTCTTATTAATTTTAAACGCTCATTACTATCAAAATTAGCATTTATTCTAGGCTCTTGTTCCATTACAACTTGAGAAATTGCAATATATTCTTGCTCAACTATATAATTAATATCTGCCTCAAGTCTAGATATTACTGTATCTATTCTACCTATATCATAATCATATTGAATTTGTTCTACATTAGTATTTAAATCAACAATAATACTTCTTATTCTATCTAATTCTTCATTTAGTTCTTTCTGTTTTTTTAATAATTTAGTATTTTCATCTAAAGAATATTTTAAACCACCAAATGACACTCTATATGCTATATATAAAATAGGTGACAAAACAAGAAATAAACCAAATGTTGCTATTAGAAATAAATATCCCGTATGAAACATACTTAAATTTATAATGCCAAGTATAATAAAAAGTGCAATCATAGAAAATTTAAATGCCTTTTTATTTTTTTTAGCGTTCTCAACCGATAAATTATTTAATTTTAATTCAATTTCTGCATTTTTTAATTCTTCTTCTATAATTTCATACTTATTTTGATGTTCAGCTATTTCACTAGTAATATCTGTTTTTCTTTTCTCTAAACTTGCTTTTCTATTACGATATTTTTCTAACTGTTTATTTAACTTTAATAATAATTTTTGATAGTTGTTCACTATTATCCCACTTCCTTAATTTTTATTATTTTCTCTTCTCATGTGTCTAAATGAATGTTCTCTTAACATCCCTACTACTATCGGACTAATATATTCACCTGTTTTCATTCTTTCAATTATCATATCATCATGATAATACTCATTAAATTTTTCTTCTGTAGCTGGCTTTAAATATGTAACTATTTTCTAAAGACTCAAAATTTATAAAATGTAAGTGGCAAATCATCAACAATATTTTTAAGACAATTGTTTATTTTACTTCTAAAACTGAAAGTACGTCTTTTTTTCTTTTTATAATACCTGTTAATTCTATTAATTTCTTTTTTTGCCCTATTAGTTCTAATTTTACAGTTCTATCTTCATCAGCATAAGCTTCTTTTTTACTACTATATTCAGTTTCAGCTTTTTCTAATCTTTCTTGTAATTCTTTTAAAAGCATCTCGTAATTATTCATTTTATTTTACCTCGTTATAACTTTCTGTTACACTAGCTACAACATATCCCTTATGAAACTTTATATTTATTATATCATCTTTTTTAAGATTTTGACTATCTTTTATTAATTCATTTTCCCTTGTTACTAAAGAATAACCTTTTTCTAAAATTCCTAAAGGATTTACTAATTTCAAAGTATTAACTAATAATTTATAATTATGGTCGTTTTTAATTATGATATTTTTAATATTTGTATATAAACTTTTTTCATTATATAATAAACGTTCTTTTTTAATTTCAAATAAACTTAAAGGATTTTTTAATACATAAGAATTTTTAATATTATTTAATATTAAAGTACTATTTTCTAATCGTTTTGTTAAATTATTATTTAAAACATCTATTAAATTATCTAATCTTTGTTCTTTAATTTCATATAAAGATAACGGATTTTTTAAAATATAAGAACTGGTTATTCCCTCAAAACGAAGCTTATTTTTATGAAGCATATTACCTATAAACTCATTTAATCTTATTTCATAAGAATTAATTATATTATTAATTTCCGAAATAGTTGGCACAGCCATTTCTGCTGCTCCGGTTGGAGTTGGAGCACGAAGGTCAGCGACAAAATCAGCAATAGTATAATCTATTTCATGACCAACTGCACTAATAATTGGTACTCTAGCTTCATATATAGCTCGAGCAACACACTCTTCATTAAATGCCCATAAGTCTTCGATAGAACCACCACCACGCCCAACTATTAAGACATCTAAATCATAGTTACCACTATCAGCTTCTTTAATTTGTTTTACAATATCTGGAGCTGCATCTCGCCCTTGAACTAGAGCCGGAAATAAAATTACTTCACAGATAGGAAATCTTCTTTTTATAGTAGAGATAATATCTCGAATTGCCGCTCCTGTAGAAGCTGTAATAACTCCTATTTTTTTAGGAATTTTGGGAATAGCTTTTTTATGTTCCGAAGAAAATAATCCCTCTTTAGCTAATTTTTCTTTTAATTTTTCAAATTCAATATAAAGATTACCTAAACCATCTGGTTCCATTTTATCGACATATATTTGATATGTGCCTTGAGCAGGATAGCAAGAAATTCGTCCTTCAACTAAAACATTCATGCCATCTTCTGGGGCAAATTTTAAAGAAACAGCACTAGAATAAAACATGACAGCACTAATTCTTGATGCATCATCCTTAAGTGTAAAATATAAATGGCCTCTCGTATGATTTTTAAAATTAGATATTTCTCCTCGTAAATATACTTTTTTAAGGTAAGGATTATCATCAAATATATTTTTAATATAATTATTTAAATCACTTATTTTTAAATATTTATCTTGCATAAGCTTTGCTCCGTCCTAAAAATTCATCATATATTTTTTGTAATTTTTGATAGTGTTCATTATATATAGCTTTAAATGCTTCTTTAACTTCTATACTGAATATACTCTCATCAAATACTTTTTCTACTAATTCACCAAAATAGCTAGGAGTTATAAATTCAAAATAATAAGCAAATAAATTAAGATATAAACTTCCAAATTCTTGTAAAAATAATTTAAAATCATCGTATATGGAAGCTTCCTTATACTTTAGGCCGGCATATAATCTTTCATATACATTTTCATCGCAAGGATTTAAAATGTTTTCATTATCTATAATAGTCACGTCTAAATTATGGTTGCTATTCATAAATCCCCAATTATCCAAACTACGGTCATCATGATAAAATATAACATCAAAAATATATATTTTTATAATATTAATCATTAATTCCAGAGAATTTGGTAAAGCATCTATATAACATCCAGCATCGATAAGAGAGCAGGCATTTCCTTTTTGTTTATTTGATGTAATTCCAAATTCGAAAGCAGTTTTAAATTCATATTTTGCCAAACTTTCGCTTAAAACAAAGAAGTCATTATTTATTTTTACAACATGTACTTTAGGACATCTTATATTAAAAATATCAGCTAATTTTTTTCCTAATAATTCACTAAAAGCTTCCGCTTCTCCTAAAACATTTTTAGAGAAAAAACTACCACAACTTAAATTTAGTTCCTTAACATAAACGCTATTTTGGGAAATTATCTCTTTATCTTCTTTACTTAAATTTATCATATTATTCTTTAATAATTTTATCTAAAACCGCATTAATTATTTTTCTTACTGATTCATCACTATATTTTTTAGCAAGTTCGATTGCTTCATTTATAACTACGATATGCGGAGTATCAGTATATTTTAATTCATATAAAGCAAGTCTTAAAATAGCCGCGCCAGTTTTATCAATTCTCTTAATATTCCAATCAATCATTTTCTCATCAGCTAATTTATCTAATTCTTCTTGATATGTTATTACACCATAAACCATATCTTTAACAAAATCATTTTCTACTTCTAAATTATCTTTTAAAATATCATTTATATCACACGGTACTTTACCATTTTTCATTAAATCATATTGATATAAAATAATCATTATTTTTTCTCTTAATTCACTTCTTGTTATAGCCATTTCTAATCACCTTTTAATTATTATATTATAAATCATACTAAAATTCAATTTAATACTTTCTAAAATCACTTATTTGATACAAGTACTTTAATATTTTTATATTCTAAACATTTTTCTTCTAATAATAGAAAATTGCAACATCTATCATAAATGTTTGAAGGAAGATTATTATGTATATAATTATAATATAATTTTTTAGCCTTTTTTGTAATTTGTAAATAATTTCTATTTAGCCATAGAAGTTGCAAATAAATCATGTGATAATATTTAGATTCTTTATCTTTAGGTCTTTTATTTTTAAATTCCATTTTCTCATAACATTCCCTACTTACTGGTATCATGTTATTAAAGTTTACCACACCCAAATTACCTCTATCTATTTTAATAAAATCAATAGTATTTTTCATATTTTTATGTTTTTCTTTAGGGCTCGATAAAGGTGTAAAATATTCTATATTTCCTACATTAAATAATATTCCAATAAAAGGTCTATTTCTTTTATTGCCAGAATTATATGGTACCCTTTCATCAAACTTTCTTAGATAATTACAATATTCATAATCAACTTGTACAATAATAAAATTTTCCATTTACCATTTCCCCTTTCTTTATTTTGGTATATGTATATTGTAACATTTGTTCGCTATATATGTCAAATAAAAATTTTAAAAATAAAAGGACTAGAGTGTGCTCTCTAATCCAACTTTTTTCAGTCCCTCTTAATGGTTGGGAATCACCGCTTTTATTCAGTTCCTCTTGTGGTGGGAATCACCGCTTTTATTCAGTTCCTCTTATGGTGGGAATCACCGCTTTTTTTCGCATAAATATTTATGCATTTATAATATACTACATTTTTTTAATAATAGCAAGCTTACTAAATACATTTAGGATATTGTTGATTCAAAACGCATATTTTTTATATTCATTCCAAGTGATTCATAGAATTTAACAGCTTCTTTGTTAAATTCCCAAACACATAATTCAATAGAATCTATATCTTTATTCTTTAATTCATTATATAAATGCTCATATAATTTAGTGCCTATACCTTTTCTTTGATAGTTTTTACTTACAACAATATATTCAATAAATGCTGTTTTTCTTTCTTTAGTTAATTCACTGCTCATATTATATTTTACTGTTGTAAATATTAAACCAACTATATTTGAATTTATTAGATAAACATATTTATAAGATAATCCATTTTCTAAAAGGCTTTTAACATAATTTTCTACATCCTTTTTTCCACCTTTAAAAATATCAGGCCTATTTTTTAAATGCAAATCATGTCCTTCAAGCATAAGATTAGTAATTTCTTTTAAATCATCTTTAGTTGCTACTCGTATCATTATTCTAACTCCTTTAATTCAAATAAGGTATTTATGGCTTCCATCGGTGTCATATGGATTGGGTCAATAGTTTTTAACTTTTCTCGAAGTTCATCTTTTTTCTCTTCTTTTACTTCAAAATTCATCTTAAGTTGAACATTATTATCCCTCTTATGTGATTCTTTTTCTTCATTTTCATAGCAAGCTAATATTTCTTCCGCCCGACTTAAAAGTTCTTCAGGCATTTTCGCAAGTCTCGCTACATGAACACCATAACTTTTATCCGCAGGTCCTTTTTGAACTTTATGTAAAAAAGTTATCATATTGCCTTCTTCTTTAGCTGCAACATGGACGTTTTTAATATTCATAAATGAGCTATCTAAACTAGTTAATTCATGATAATGAGTTGAAAATAAAGTTTTACATTTGATATTTTTAGCAACATACTCTAATATAGCCTCTGCAAGACTCATACCATCATAAGTTGATGTTCCTCTTCCTAATTCGTCAAATAAAATCAAACTATTTGATGTGGCATTAACAAGGGCATGTCTGGCTTCTTTCATTTCAACCATAAAAGTCGACTCTCCACTAACTAAGTCATCACTGGCACCAATCCTCGTAAATATTTTATCAATTATCGGCAAATTAGCAGATTTAGCTGGCACATATGACCCCATTTGAGCCATAATAACAATTATGGCAAGTTCTCGCATAAATGTTGATTTACCACTCATATTAGGACCAGTAATTAATAAAATGTCTGTACTATTATCCATTATTATATCATTAGGGACATACTCATTTTTAGAAACTTTTTCCACTACAGGATGACGCCCATCGATAATTTCAATCTTATTTTCATCATTTATATTAGGTTTAACTAAATTATATTCTTCAGCACATATCGCTAAACTACATAAACTATCAAGTTCACTTATAATATCAGCAGTCTCTTTTAGTTCTATTATTTCTTCTTTTATACGGTCTCTAATTTCACAAAATAAATTATATTCTAGTTCAAATATTTTTTCTTCGGCATTTAAAATTAATGATTCTTTTTCTTTTAATTCTGGTGAAATAAAGCGTTCACAATTAGTTAAAGTTTGACGTCTTTCCCAACCTAAAGTTTCACTTACATATTCAACTTGTCCTTTAGATATTTCTATATAATAACCAAATACCCGATTAAATCCGACTTTTAAATTTTTAATACCTGTTTCTTCTTTAATTTTAGTTTCAAATTCTGAAATAAAATCTTTACCACCTGAACGTATACTTTTAAGTTCATCTAATTCTTTATTAAAACCATCTTTAATTAAATATCCTTCTTTAATACTTAAAGGTGGATTTTCATATATACTTTGTTCTAATAATGCAAATAAATTACTATGAGTATTAATTTCATAAGGAAATTTTAATTCTAAAATAATATCTTTAATTCGAGGTAATACCCCTAAAGAATTTTTAATTTGTAATAAATCACGTGCATTAAGACTACCACATATTACTTTAGCACATAATCTTTCTAAATCATATATTTCATACAATAAATCACGTAATTCATCTTTTAAAATAAACTCATTATTTAAAGTTTCAATTTTTAAATAGCGGTCAGTTATTAACTCTTTACTACGTAAAGGATTCATAAGCCATGACTTAAGTTTTCTAGAACCCATCGCTGTCTTAGTTTTATCTAAAAGCCATATAAGAGAATAAGTTCTTTCTTTTAATCTCAAAGTCTCAATTAACTCTAAATTTCTAATTGTATGAATATCCATTTCTAAAAAATCATTTTTATTTACGATTGTAACACCATTTATGTGACTTAAATCTTTAAGTTCTCTTATAACTAAATAATATAATAAATGTCTTATTCCTTGTTTAATACGCGTATCATTAACACTATTTATTAAAGATTCATATCCTTCTGTTAAAAAAGAATCACTAAAAGAAATTTCAATACCATAATTATTTTTTAAAAGATTTATTAATTCCGAATCTAAATTATTTTCTAAAATTACTTCTTTAATATTTAAATGTAAGATTTCATTAATTAATTTTTCTTTATTATGAGCTATACTTAAACTTTTAAGTTCACCAGTAGATATATCAGCATAAGTTAATAAATAAATATATTCAAGGTCAAGAATACTAGCTATATAATTATTATCATGTTCACTTAATGATTCTAAATTAACAACTGTACCTTTCGAAATAACTTCTACGACTCCTCTTTTTACCATGCCTTTAGTATTTTTAGGGTCTTCTAATTGCTCACAAATAGCTATTTTATAACCTTTATCAATTAACTTTTCAATATATGGAGTTACACTATGAAAAGGTACTCCACACATTGGAATACGCTCACTTAAACCAGCATTTTTACCAGTTAAAGTGAGTTCTAGCTCTCTGCTAGCTATCTCTCCATCTTCAAAAAATAATTCATAAAAATCTCCTAAACGAAAAAATAATAATTCTTCAGGATATTTGTCTTTTATTTCCATGTATTGTTGCATCATTGGACTAAGTTCAGTTCTATTTACTTCGTTTCTTTTCATATTTACTACACCTTTTGTTATTATAACATTAAATTTTTAAAATAGAAAGTTCGTTTTAGCATTTAAATTCAATGATACTTATTTTAAATAAACTTGGATAGCATCAATACTTTTTCCATATATTCCTGCATAACCTTCGTTTGTATCATCTACTTTATTTATCCAACTTAGCCATTTCCCTTTTAATATATGTACCCGATAATAAATAACATGGTTAGAACTTTTAATTTGAATTCCATCGATATCTAACCCTTTAATACCTGCATAACCTTCATTTGTATTATCCCATTTATTAACCCAAGAAAGCCAATTTTTATTTTTAATATGAACCCTTATTAAAATAGTATCATTATTAGATAATTTTATTTTAATACCACCGAGAGAATCACCTATTATACCAGCATATCCATTAGAATTAATATTATTATAATTAGTAATGCTAGATAACCATTTTTTTAAAGTATTACTATAAGTACAATATATAACATCTATACTATCTTCTAATGGATAAATAAAGCCTTCTAATTTATAACCTTTTAGTTTATAAGGAGGTTTTAGAGTTTGTAAATAAAAGTATGTACTTTTATATCCACTATTACTAGTTATAATAGTACCATCACTTCTTATTTCTTCAACAACACCTACGTGTCCTGCTCCATCTTTACCATTATGAATTTTACCTTTACTAAAACAAATAACTGAACCAAGCTTAGGAACATTACCTTTTTTATAAGAAGTATCATTATACCAGTTTTCAGCATTATTAGTAGGAAGCTTAGGTTCTCTATCTAATAATTCATAAATTCTACCATAAGCATAACAAGTACAATTAGGCATACCATAACCACTTTTATAAAATATATTATTCTTAAAATAATATTTATTACTCTTACTAGGAGCTTTTAATCTTTTATTAAACATATTATCACCAATTTATAATATGTTAAATAGTACTTGAAAAGCGCTAGAAAAAAGCTTCAGATTTTTTTATCTGAAACTTCCATTATTTCTAAAAATTCTTTTTCTAATTTTTTACAAGAGTAAAAATTATCATCAGTTATATATATTCTATTTCCTCCAAATGATATTCCTACTGAAAATTTATTAAATCTTTTGTCTATTTCATTTACATTTACAAATTTATTAAACATTGGTGTTATTCTAT
>CAPZYV010000014.1 GCA_948750805.1 uncultured Bacilli bacterium
ATGTTGTAAAATCAGCAATATTCATAATTATTTACCTGCTTTTTTTGATTCAGCGTATTTTGCAATAATACCTTCTTTTCTTAAAATTGCTCTAACTGTTTCAGTAGGTTCAGCTCCATTATTTAACCATTTTAAAGCTAATTCTTCATCAACTTTAATTTCAGCTGGTTGTTTAACTGGATTATAAGTACCTACAGCTTCAATAAAACGTCCATCTCTTGGACTTCTTGAATCAGCAGCAACAATACGATAGAATGGTTTTTGTTTAGCTCCCATTCTCTTAAGTCTTAATTTAACTGCCATATTTGTTCCTCCTTTGTTACTACAATTCTAACAGATATTTATTTAACTGTCAACTATTTTTGGTTGACTAGCTTAAATAATCTTCATTTACCGTATTTATTTCACTACTTACGCTTTCTTCATCAAAGTCTTCAATTACTTCATAATCATCAGGGTCTTCTTCCACACTTACTTTAATCATCGTATTTCCTACAACTTCTACCCCTAACTCTTTTTCTATTGATAAGTTAACGCCACCATTATCAATATAAACTTCGGTTACTGTAGGCTGATTTAGACTTCTTACAATTATTTCGGAAGAGTCATTTAAACTAGCACCATCTTTTAATCTGATATTCATTTTATCAGTATAACCAAATCTTTTAGTTGCAACAGATGTTTTAGTATCATTATTATATGAATACCAAACATTAACATCAAAAGAACCTTCAATGTCTATTTTGCCATTATTATTTTTTCCAGAAAAACTATGATTAATTACCCAACACCCTAAAATAGTATCTGGAGTTTCTTCAGGGCGAATAACAAATTTTGATATGCTATTTTTTTTAGCTTTACCTACAACCGCCTTAGTAACTATCTCTTTATAACTTGCCACTTTTATTCCTCCTCTAATTTAATCTATGCAAAGGTATGATAAAAGTACACTTTTTTTCTAATTTTTGTTATAATTATATAGGTGATTAAAAATGGATTGTATTTTTTGTAAAATTAGAAACGGAGAAATACCAAGTAAAAATTTATATGAAGATGAATATGTTATGGTAATTATGGATGTTAATCCATCAGTAGACGGACATATGCTTGTAATACCTAAAAAACATTATACAGACTATATGGAATTAGATGATAAAATTATTGCTCATATGTATAATGTTGCTAAAATAATGGGTAATAAAATCATCGAAAAATTAAGTGCTAATTCCATAACTCTTCTAATGAATTATGGCGATGACCAAATAGTTAAACATGTTCATCTACACTTATTACCAAATTATATAAATGGTTACAAAATTGGACCTCAAAGAACAATTGAAGAAAATTATGAGCTATTAAGCAATTAAAAACCGGGATTAATCCCGATTTTTTTATCGAAATAAAAATAAGACTAATAATTTTATTTTAATTATTTGATTAGCATTAACTACTATTCTCTTAAATAATTTATGAATAGCTGTAATACCACCACTTATTTTTATTAAATCTATATCTTTTAAAACCATTTTATACCTTTCTAACGAGTGAGCACTTTAAGATTATCATATAAAATATAACTTAGCAAGAAAAATAATTAGGACAATATAAATTTAATAATTGAAATTTTACTCTTGTTTATATCTGACTATTTCTTACATAATACCAAGTTCATTATTCACACTTTTTTCTTTATAATTATCTAATTTATTTATTAAGTAAAAAATTAGCCTAACAAAAACTATTGTCAATTCGACAATAGCTATTTTACTTCATTGCATTTAATTTATTATTTGCAATATCCATTGCATTATTAACTAATTTAGTAGCTTTTTTCTTAGTATCTTTACAAGTTAGACAATAAGCCATCATTCCGGCCCCAACACCCATGGCCATTAAGCTTCCTACCATCATTTTTTTCATGTTAATCCACCTCATTAGTATTATGTCACTTTTGATAAAATTTATACGTCAATTTGTCCTTTAATGTTGTTTTTCTTTGACTTGAATAATCATTATTAACTGCCATCATAAAGGCATTTGCTTCCCCAATAATTACCAAACTTTTTTTAGCCCGAGAAACACCTGTATATATAAGTTTATTATAAAGCATTTTATAATAACTTCTAGAAATTGGCAAAATAACATGCGAAAATTCGCTTCCTTGACTTTTATGAATAGTTATAGCATAAGCATGCTTTACTTGAAACATATCTTCTTTAGTATATTCTACTTTATTTCCTTCAAAATCAATAATAACTGTATCTTTTTTACCACTTAATTTATTAATTTTTCTAATATAACCTATATCACCATTAAAGACATTGCAATCAGGATTATTTTGTAGCTGCAACACTTTATCGTTTTCTCGATAAGTAACTTCTCCAATTCTAATTTCTTCTTTTTTATTATCAAAAGGATTAAATAATTCTTGCAAAGATATATTTAAATTATCAATACCATTTTCTCCTTTATACATCGGAGCTAGTATTTGAATATCATTTTCATTTAAGCCTTTATTTTTACTCATACAGCATATTTTTTTTATCATATCTTTAATATATTTGCTATCTGCTTCTAAAAAATTATAATCATCTTTTTGACTTATAAAATCTTCGGCTAAATCTTTATTTTTAATTTCTAAAGCTAAATATGGTATATAAGAGTTTTCACTTTGACGATAAATTCGTTCTAAAGGACAAAAAGTAAATAAATCACTTTCAATTAAATCGTTTAAAATAAGGCCAGCGCCTACAGAAGGCAACTGAAATACATCTCCGACCATAATTAGCTGCACATTACTTCTAATTCCCTTTAAAAGAGCATTAAATAGATTTATATCAATCATACTCATTTCATCAACAATTATTAAATTTTCATTAGTTTTATGAAATTCATTAACTCCAAAATTATTAGTATCTTTATTCCATTTTAAATACCTATGGATAGTCATTGCTGGAAGACCTGTTGCCATACTCATTTTTTTACTTGCTCTACCAGTTGGTGCTAAAAGAGCTATATTAGCCATTGTTTCTAAAGGAGAAAAATTATGCATTTTTATATATAATTTAACAATGGCATTAATTATTGTTGTTTTACCAGTACCAGGTCCTCCTGATATAATTGTAACTTTGTTTTCTAAAGCTTTTTTTATAGCTTGTTTTTGGTCTTCATTATATTTAACTTTTACTTCTTCTTCTAATTCTGCTATTTCTTTATCAAATTCATAAATAGGAGTAGAATTAAGGGTATTTAAGGAATATAAATTATCAGCAATTTCTTCTTCAGCTTCATAGTTTTCTCTTAAATAATATAAATTATCGGAAACAACTATTTTATTATCTTCTTCCAAAGCATAAATGATACTATCAAAAGCGACATCATCAATAGTTATATCAAACTCTCTTTTTAAAGTATCTTTTATTTCTTCTTCATAATGATAAGTATCTCCGTTATTAAAGCTTAATCTTTTCATGGCTTCTACAATACAAGCTTTTAAGCGTATTTCATCACATTCTTCATGGCTGTTTTTATATATTGTATCTATTTTATTAAAATCTAAAATTTCACATAAAACATATAAATCAGATTCTATTATGTATTTAGTTGCAGCTTGATATTTTTTATATATTTTGGTAGCTTCATTAATAGAAAAGCCTAATTCTTTTAATTTTATTAAGGAATCATCGGCATCAGAATATGCCATTAATGAATCATAAATACTTTTTATTTTATCTTCTTTTAAACCAGCAATACCATTTAATACTTCTTTATTATCTTTTATTTTATTTATAGCATCAATTCCTAATTTTTCAACTATTTTAATTGCAGTTTTCTCCCCACAACCTTTTACAAGTGAGCTTGATAAAAAAGCAATTACGGCATCTTCACTAGTTAATTCTTCTTTTTTATAGCTATCTACTTTATATTGAAATCCAAAACGCTCATGTTTTAGAGAACTTCCATATAAAATAAATGTCTCTTCCGAATTAATATCTAAAAAAGTACCCGTAATTGTAACAGTTTTATTTATATATTCTTCCATTGTAACATCATTAGTTTCTTTTACACGAAAAACAGCGACTACATAGCCGTTTTCTTTGTTTTGATAAATTATATTGCGTATTTTACCTTTGATGTAATTCATAAAACTGCTCCTTATTTATCTACCCTTTTTAAAACTTTCAAAATCAACTACTTTTCCTCTGTCAGGAAATTTTTTATCTCTTGTAAACATGGAGTCATATATATTAAAAGTACCTTTTTCTAAGCCATCATAAAAAGCTTTTTCTAACTCAAAACTTACAAATGCATAATCAAAGCCGATGGAAGTTTCACATCCACCATAAATTTGACCATTAGCTAGGTCAATCATCCATAAATTACCATCTTCATCCAAAGCTTGAGTTCTTGACTTATCGATATAATATTTGAGACCATTTACAGTAAAGAATAATCTACCATCATGTTCTGGTTTTAGTAAAGTGTTTTCTCCTAATTTTTGTATTCTATTAGGGGCAATTCTATTCAAAGCATTATTAAGTGCTGTAGATATGCTTCCCATTAGTTTATGCTTTTTAGGGGATTGAGATTTTAAATCCCTATATCTATCTGAAGGCGAAATAACTCCTGTTACAATTAATTTGTCTGGATTGTCAGGCACTTCAACTCTTTTAACTTTAAAAGTATATTCTACGCTTTCGCTTGTAGAAGTTACTTCAAAAGGACTCTTTGACTTTTCATCTTTTGCCCAATCATATAATTCCGCCATGATATCACCTAGTTTAATTATAAACTTATTTCTTCTTTTATACAAGATATTATCTCAGCTATTGCTATATTATCTTCTATTTTAATTATTTTACATTTATATTTATTATTTAATAAATATTCACCTTTTAAAAATATTTTAAGATAATTTGAGGTATGGCCTACTGTATAAATAGAAACATATTCTTCTGTTAATACTTCTACTTCTTTATTTAAAAATTTATTTAAATAGTTATTTTCTAATATATTAGATAAATTTAATAATTTCTGAGCCCTTTCCTTTTTTGTTTTTTCATCAACTTGAGGCATTTTACTAGCTATAGTACCTGTCCTTAAAGAATAGGGAAATACATGAATCTTACTAAAATTGATAATTTTACAAAATTCTAAATATTCTTTGAAATCATCATCTGTTTCATAAGGATGCCCTACAATTGCATCAGTTGTAATCGAAATATCTGGTCTTATACTTCTAATTATTGTTATCTTATTTTTAAAGTATTCTTTATCATACTTACGATTCATTTTCTTTAAGATGTTATCACTGCCACTTTGAAGTGGTATATGTAAATGATTACATATTTTATGACTATTTTTTAAAACATTTAAAAATTTATCATTTAATTCCGTTATTTCAATACTTGAAATACGTATTCGTTCTAATCCTTCTATTCTTTCTAGTTCTATTAATAAATCACTTAAATCTAACCCATTAGAATTATAAGAGCCTGTGTGAATACCTGTTAAAACTATTTCTTTATGACCATTCAAAACTAATGTTTTAGCTTCTTTTAAAACTTCATTGAAATCTTTGCTTCTAATGCTTCCTCTTACGTATGGAATTATACAATAAGAACAAAAATTATTACATCCATCTTGAATCTTAATAAAAGCTCTTGTGTGAGTTGTAAATTTTTCTATTTGCATGTCTTCAAAATCTAAATCACGATTATTTGTAAAATAAGTATACTTTTTATGTTCTTCCAGATAGTTATCAATTATATTTACTATTTCACTTTTCTTTTTATTACCAATTAAAATATCAACATTTAATTCTTGATAAATTTCTTGATTATTTTGAGCACTACACCCGCATACGACTAAAATTGCTTTTTCATGTTCTCTTCTTGCTTTTCTAACAAGTTTTTTGGATTTAGCATCAGCCATATTAGTTACACTACATGTATTAATTATAATTATATCAGGATTTTCTGTATCATAAAGATAGCCAGAACTTAATAATCGCTCCAGCATAAATTCACTTTCATATGTATTAACTTTACATCCTAATGTTATAATATTAAACTTCATAATTATTCCCCCATTATTAATTTTAATTAAGTTTTTGTTGTAACGTTTTTAGTGCTTCTAAAAAAGCCTCTTCTTTTTCATAAGATATTACGGTAACTTTTATTTCTGGTGTTACAACCGAATCTTTATTTATTAAATTATCTAAATCAACTTTTTTAATAGTTAAATCATCATCAATACTTTCTTCTTCACTATAATTTATGGCAAAATCATTTTTTCTTTTAATTAATTCCTCATAGCTTATTATTGCTTTTTCTTCTTGTTCTTCCTCATAATTATTTAAATTAATTACAGGAGGCTCTGCTTCTAAAATCGCATTAGTTATTTCTTTTAAATTATCTATTTCTGTAATTTCCTTTTTTTCTTCTTTAACTACTTCTATATCTTCACTATTTTCCTTTATGAAATATATCAAAGTAATAATAAGAAGCATTAAAGATAATACAGCAAAAAAGAATATTATATCTATAATCGATAGCGTTTTAATAAAACTAATTATATCGCTCATTACTTGCATAAAATCACCATAACTTTATTTTAACAGAAAAAGGCTTATTATTAAAGCCCTAATAAAGTATTTACATTTATTTTTCATTCAGTTGACAATTTAATCCATAATAATTTCATATGGATTATCTAAAGTACCATCACCATTTACCATTGTTTTTCTAACAATATTAATGCTTGGTCTTATATTACGGTATAACATTCCCGTTGTATCTGATACAATCTTGCCATTTATATTAACACTAAATGGATAAAAATTATTTTTATCAGCTTTAGCTAAAGAACTAGTCCACCATATATTTTTGATATCACTATTATATAAATAATAACTTTTATTTTCATTTTTAAAGTTAGCCCCAGCATATACAACTTCATCTGCGGTTAATATTCCAATTTTACCACTATAATTATCACCTAAGCAATTAAAACTAGGAATATTATTAGTAATTAATCTTGTATATGGAGCATATATAAAACCGTTTTTATCTTCAATTTTAAAACTTTCAACACAATATTTACTATTAGTTATATAATTATCATAATTTTTAAGATTAACTTCATAAAAAGAATTAAGTAACTTCGTAATATCCGCATTAGCTAAATCTTCATATTTTAAAATATCACTATGATAATTAGCTAAATCATTAGACGCGGTATTTAAAACCAGTTTAATCGTACCATCGCCATTTATTCTTACTATTCGCCACAATAGTTTATCAATTTTCACATAATTATTTTTTATATCTCCACGAAAATAATAAGTTGTACCAAAATCATCTATATCTTCTATTAATCCTTCATCAGTAGTAGCTATTTCTTCACCTACTTTTGTTAATGTGTTCTTTTTAGGAATATTTGTTTTTAATATAGTTGAAGCAAAATATTCTTCAATATCGCTAGTTTTTTTAATTCTTATTGTAAATGTTGTCTTATTTAAATTATTGGATTTTAATATATAGTTTTGGGTTTCTCCTGATTTAATCGTAATATTATCTGCAAAAACATTACTATCGTTATCAAAATCTATATTTTTAAGATTTATATTAGCATCCTCACTTAATAGTGTATAAGTAAGCTTAGAATTATAACCTTTCATATTGGTATAAGAAATTGCATAATTAATATCTTTACTTCCACTATTAGTTATTGTAAATTGATATTCATCTTCATTAGTAACTACATAACCATTATTAAAGTTTATCGATAATTCTTCTTCTACTACTACTTCTGTATTATCACTTATTACCTTATCATAAAAAAGATATGCTATACCCGTAAATATACACGTTCCTATTAATAAACCTATTAAAATTAGTATTCTTTTATATTTTGTTTGCATTCCTATCAAGCCCCTCTATTTTAAGTATATACATATTTTTTTTGATTGTCAATTTCAAATACTAAAGATAGTAAAAAAGTATAAAAGTTAACAAAAAAAGAATCAACGATTCTTATCTTCCTAATTCAGCATTTTCAGTTAAATCTAATTTTGCTAAAATTTCTACTTCCATTTCTCCATTAGGTGCTTTATACTTTTGAATTGAACCAACTGATTTATGATATATAGCAACTCCTAGTGGACTAGACATTGATATTTGCATAATTCCATCTTGTGCAAATTTAGCTTCTCCAACTAATCTTACAGTTATTTCATTTCTAGCTTCACCATTAATTAATGCTAAACTTAAAACATCACCTAATTCACTTATATCTGCTGTTACTTCAGGAACTACTACTTGAGCTCGGCTAATTCTATCACTAATACTAGCAAGTTTAGCAGCTAAACGAGTTATTTCGTTCAAATTATGACTAGCTTCTGCTGTAGCAGTAGGCATCCTAACCCCAGTTCTTTCTAAAAACGCTTCTTGAAGTTGTTTATTTGCTTCAGCTTGCTCTGCAAGAAGTCCTTGATACTCCATTTCAGACATTAATATTTTTTCATTACTCATACGATACTTCTCCTTTTTTCTTATTTATTATAATGATGTTTTTCTTTTTGTCAAGCAAAACAATAAAAAAGCATCATTTTTAGATGCTTAGATAAATTTATTAAAATTCTTAAATTCACTACTATCAGCTAAATCAGTAGTAGCAAGTTCTTTAATAAGTCTTTTTTGAGCCGTAGTTAATTTAGTTGGAATTATAATATCATAAACTACATACATGTTTCCTCGACCAATAGAATTAACTCGTTTTACCCCTTTGCCTTTAAGTTTAACTTTTTCATTAGATTGTGTTCCTGGTTTAACTTCTAAAATAACATTTCCTGTTAATGTAGGAATCTCTTTTTTACAGCCTAAAATAGCATCTGTAATTGTAAGAGGTACATGTAAGTAAATATCTTCATCTTCTCGTTCAAAAAGCTCATGTTCTTTAACTTTAAATTCTAAATATATATCGCCATTTGGTCCACCATTAGAACCAGCTGAACCTTTACCACTTATTCGTAATTGATATCCTGTATCAATTCCTTCTGGTATTGTAACTTCTATATCTTTCTTCTTGCGAATGTTTCCTTTGCCATTACACTCACTACAAGTCTCTTCATATATAGTTCCTGTGCCACCACAGACATTACATGCAGTTTGCGTTTGAAAAACGCCAAAAAGTGACCTTTGCTCACTAATAATACGACCACTACCACCACAATTAGAGCAATTTTTTTCTTTAAATCCACCAGCACCATTACACTTACTACATTTTTCGTTTAACTCTAAAGAAATGGTTTTTTTACAGCCAAATACAGCTTCTTCAAAACTTAAATTAACTCTAATTAAACTATCTTCACCTTTGCGTGGTCTTTTAGATGTTGTTCTTCCTCTATCGCCACCAAAACTAGAAAATCCACTACTAAAGTTAGAGAATCCTCCCCCAAATATCTCACTTATAATATCATTAAGGTCAATATCTTCTGCATTAAAGCCACTATAGTTAGCTCCACCATTATTAGTAAATGCTTGATGTCCAAATTGGTCATATTGGCGTCTTTTTGCAGGGTCAGATAAAATTGCATAAGCTTCTCCTACTTCTTTAAATTTAGCTTCATCTCCGGTTTGTTTATTATCAGGATGATAAGTTTTCGCAAGCTTACGAAATGCTCGTTTTATTTCTTCTTCAGTTGCTGTTTTAGAAATACCTAAAACCTCATAATAATCTTTTTTATTCATTTAAATCACCTACATTTGTTAATTCTTTTAATTTATTTAATAAATTTTCAAAATATTCAAATAATTCATTATATATTTTAGAATCTGTTAAATCAATATCATATCTTTTTAAAATATCATTCGGGAATGTATCAGAAGGAGAAGCTAAAAATTCATTATATAATTTTAATGTTTCTTTATCACCTTTTAGTATTTTAGAAGCGAAATAAACTGCTCCACAAATGCATGTAGCATATTTATATAAATACCAAGGCGTAAAATAATGACTTCTAGCAGTCCACATCATTTTAAAATATTTATCTTTGGCTAGACTAGTGCCATAATACTTTTTAATTAAAGAAGCTATAATATTATTTAAATCATTACTTGTTAAAGCTTCATTATTATCAAGACGCTCATAAACTATATTTTCTAGTTCATTTTCCATTACCGCAGTATAGAAATTAGAACAAATAGTTTTAAGCATTTTATTGATAACACTTATTTTTTCTTCTTTAGAAAAATTACCATTAATAACATATTCTGTTAATAATATTTCATTTAGCAATGATGGTATTTCGGCAATATAAAGTGGAAAAGATGAATACTCAATACTATTTTTATTAAAACTTATTACTGCTCGTGCTGCATGACCCATTTCGTGAGCAATAGTCGAAATACTATCAAAAAGCCCATTATAACTCATTAATATGTTTGGCGTATGACCATAAAGACTGCAACAATAACCTCCACTTTGTTTTCCTTTATAAGAAGTATAATCTATCCAATGTTCATTAAAACCTTGTTTAATAATTTTAGCATATTCGCTACCTAATACTTTAGTCGCTTCATAAACATATTTTTCTGCTTCCTCAATCGTATATTTTTGTTCACTATCAGTTATAGGTGCATTTAAATCATAAGGTTTTAAATTATCTATTCCTAAAATACTTTCTAATGTATGATAATAGCTTTTGAAAAGATATAAACCTTTATTCATATTTTTTAATAATGCATCATGAACTTCTAGAGGAACAAGGTCATTACTAAAGTCCATATCTTTAGTACTATTATAGCCTCTAATTTTAGCCATAGCAGCATGCCGAGACATAAAAGCTAATAAGTTCTTACCCAAAATATTAGAAAATTCAGAGCGTTTCTTATTAATTTTTAAATAAGCACTTTTTCTTATATCACGAACCTTAGAAGAAGCAAATAAACGATAATTACCCGTATTAAGAGGAATTAATGCTCCAGATTCATCTTTAATTTTACCATAGTCAAGATTACTATTTAGAATGGTTGCGGCCACATTTTCATAATAATCCATATCCTTAGTTAAAATACTTATCGTTTTTTCAGTATCTTCATCTTTAATATGAGCTTTTTCTAAAGCTAGTTTTTCTAATACATAATGAAATCTTTTAAGTTTAGGACTTTTTTTAATTAATTCATCTATATTAAATTTAGGACTATGAAGAATTTCAGGCATTATATATGCTGTTTTTTCTTCAAAATCAGCTTCAACGCTAGAAATTTCTCCTAACATTTTGCCATATTTATCAACGCTTAAATCTTCGTCTTGATGAAGCATAGCATAAACATATAAAGAACCTATTTCATTACTTTTTAAATAATATTCATCTAACAATTGATATAAATTATCATCTTCAAAAATTTTACCTTTATACTTCTCTATATCCGAAATATTTGTTTTAATTTTGTTTATTGCTTCATACCAAGCTTCGTCACTTTTATACCATCTTGATAAATCCCAACGATACTTAACTGGTACCTCTTCTCTTTTATTATAATTATAATTCATAATTATTCCTTTCAACTTAAGAGAAAGTTCTAGCCTTCTAGAACTTTACTTATTTTTCTTCATAGTTTGCTTCTGCTACATCATCGTCTTTTTTATTAGATTCTGTTTCTTCTACATTTTCTGTAGTATTGTCAGCGGCTTGATTATTTTTAGCAGCTTCTTCATAAACCTTTGTTGCAAGTTTCATTGCTACTTCATTTAAGCTTTCTGTTTTTTTCTTGATATCATCAACATCGCCAGTTTCAATAGCTTTCTTTAATTCTTCGATTTTAGATTCAGCATCGTTCTTATCTTTTTCGTCTACTTTATCGCCTAAATCCTTTATAGCTTTTTCAGTAGCAAAAATCATACTATCAGCTTCATTTCTTACTTCGGCTTCAGCTTTACGTTTTTCATCAGCTTCCTTATTAGCTTCAGCTTCTTTCATCATTTTATCAATTTCTTCGTCACTTAAATTTGTTGAAGATGTTATTGTAATAGATTGTTCTTTATTTGTTCCTAAATCTTTTGCTGTTACGTTAACAATACCATTTGCATCAATATCAAATTTAACTTCGATTTGTGGTATACCACGAGGTGCTGGTGGAATATTAGTAAGTTGGAAGTTACCTAAAGTTTTATTGTCATAAGCCATTGGTCTTTCACCTTGTAAAACATGGATATCTACAGCTGGTTGATTGTCAGCCGCAGTTGAGAATACTTGGCTTTTACTTGTTGGGATAGTAGTATTTCTTGGAATTAAAACAGTCATAACATTTCCTAAAGTTTCTAGTCCAAGTGATAATGGAGTTACGTCTAGTAAAACGATATCTTCAACTTCCCCAGTTAAAACTCCTCCTTGAATAGCTGCTCCCATAGCAACAACTTCATCAGGGTTAACACTTTTATTTGGTTCTTGACCTAATTCTTTTTTAACTAGTTCTTGAATGTATGGAATACGAGTTGAACCACCAACTAATATAACTTTATCAATATCTTTAGCAGAAAGTTTTGCGTCTTTTAATGCTTTACGAACTGAATCCATTGTTGAATCAAATAAATCACGGCATAAATCTTCAAATTTAGCTTTAGTTAAAGAAGTTTCAAAATGAACTGGTCCTTCATCATTTTGAGCAATAAATGGTAAACTAATTGATGCAGTAGTCATACCAGATAAATCTTTTTTAGCTTTTTCAGCAGCATCTTTAATACGTTGCATAGCCATTTTATCTTTTGATAAAT
>CAPZYV010000015.1 GCA_948750805.1 uncultured Bacilli bacterium
TGTAGTTGAGAGATTTGGCTTAGCTCTTTATCAATGTAATGATTTAATTCATACCTTAACACCCAAATTAAGTAGTTTATTTGGGTATGAAGAGTCAGCCCAAAGATTCACTAAATATTTTATAAACGAAGAATACGACAAATATAATCACAAAAATAAATATACTAATTTATTAGAAGGATATAATATTGTTTTTATTCATATGGAAGGTATAGAAACCTATTTGATGGATTTAAAGTTTAATGGTGTAGAAGCTGTACCTAATATAAATAAACTAGCTAAAGAAGGCATGTTTTTCTCTAATTTTTTTCCACAAATAAGTATTGGAACATCAAGTGATACAGAATTTACACTTTTAACTAGTTTAATGCCAGCTCAAAGTGGTGCGGTATTTACTTCATATTACGACCGTGAATATATCACCATTCCTAAATTATTAAAGGAAAAAGGTTATTATACATTTAGTATGCATGGTAATTTTGCTTCAATGTGGAATAGAAGTAATGTTCATCCTTTATTTGGTTATAAAGATATGTATTTTGAAGATAAATTCACCTATAATAAAGACCCAAAAAGTGAAGATTATATTACGCTAGGTATTAATGATAAGTTATTTTTTAAACAAACAATTCCAATGTTGGAAAATATCGAAGAAAATAACGAAAAATATATGGGAACTATAATAACATTATCAAATCATTCACCATTTATAGCATTAGACAAATATGGCGAATATGATATGTCTACAACTTATAAAGATTGTGACGAATTTGGCGTATGCAAAAATGTTACTACTAACTATTTATATAATACTGATGTAGGCAATTATATAACTAGTGCCCATTATGCAGATGCAGCCTTAGGAGAATTCTTTGAATATGTTAACAATTCTAAATATTTTAACAATACTATATTTGTTTTATATGGCGACCATGATGCCAAATTAGCCCGTAAAGAAAAAAACTATTTATATAATTATGATTATAAAACAGGTGAAGTAAGAGAAGAAGGGGCACCAGGATATAAAGAATATGACCAATATGACCATGAATTAAATAAAAAAACTCCATTAATATTCTGGACTAAAAATAAAAAGATTCGTAGTGTATTAAATGGCGAAGTAGATTATGTAATGGGCATGTATGACGTTTTACCAACTTTAGGAAATATGTTAGGTATAAAAAATGAATTTGCACTAGGACATGATATCTTTAATATCAAATATGATAATTATGTTGTATTTCCATCAGGAAACTTTGTTACTAATTTAATATATTATAACAATTCAAAAGGACAATCAAAAATTATTAAAGAAGGTGCAGAGTTATCTAGTGATTATATAAATAATTTAGTTGCCAAAACTGAACAAATATTAGAAGTTTCAAATTCTATAATTGTCCATGATTTAATAAAAAATGAAGGGGATAAAGTAAGAACAATAAAAGAAAAGGGAGTAAATGTAAAATGAGAAAAAAGTATAAAATATGGTTGATTATAATATTAGCATTATTAGTATTTGTATTAATTATAGGAGCATTAAAATTCTTTAAGAAAGATGAATCTGAGAAAACACCTAAAAATACAACCAAAGTAATATTAAATATCGATAAGTTTAAATATACTTTAGATGACCGAGACTCTAAATATATGAAAGATACATTTAAAGAATTATCAGATATACTTGATAAAGAAGATATAAACTATGAAGAATATGCCAAGAGTTTAGCTAAATTATTTATCGCTGATTTCTACACTTTAAATAATAAAATAAATAAGTATGATATTGGTAGTTTAGAATATATATTAAATGATAAGATAGATATGTTTAAAAACAAAGCTATGGACACAATATATAATGACATAATCGATAATACTTATAAAGACCGTGTTCAAGAATTACCAGAAATTACTAACGTTGAAATTTTAAATATTGAAAATACCGAAATTGATTTAAATAAAACTAAAACTAGTGCTTATAAATTAACAATGAAGTATACATACAAAAAGAATTTAGGCTATGATGAAGAAGGAACAGTTTATTTAGTAAGAAATGAAAATAAATTAGAGGTAGCTATCTATACCCCAGAAATAAAAAATAATTAACATAAGGAGTGAGGCGTTTTGGATAAATTTGACCCAATAGATATATTTTTTATAATCGTAATAGGTTTATACTTTATAACTTTATTTTGCATTGCTTTAGCTTTAATCTATTTAAGAGTTAAAAAACGCTTAAAAATGCCAAAAGTAGTTGACGTTAAAAAAGAAAAAGAATTAAAACTAGAAAAGGTTATAATTAAAATTAAAAAAGGACCTAAAGAGGCTAAAAAGGTCTACAATATGCCTAAGTTAAGTGAAATTAAAATTATTCGAAAATTATTTATGAAAGAGATTAAGCCTCAAGATAACGAAATCAAAAAGAAAAATATAGAGAAAGTTATTTTGAAACCAGAAAAAATCACGATAAATAAAGTGGATAATCAAGTTAAAACCAATAATATTAAAAAAGATATAAATAAAGATTCAGTAGAAAATAAAAATAAAAAAGTTGCTAATACTACTAAGACTAAAAAAGCAGAACTTACTACTAAAACAAAATCTAAAACAACATCAGGCAAGAAAAAAACAACTAATGCAACTAAAAAAGTGCCAACTAAAAATAATACCAATAATAATAATAGAAATACAAATCAAAAGACTAAAACATCAGTAGCAAAAAATAAACCCAAAAAAACTACACCAAAAAAATCTACTACTAAAAAAAGAGCAACTTCAAATAAAACTACTAAAACTATCAAAAAATCTTGATAGTTTTTTTTAATCTGGGTTATAGTCCAATCATTAAAAAAAACGACACATATATTAAACTAGGAGGTAATTAAAATGTTATTTGATGAAAAAGATTTTGATATTAACATGGCTTTTTTTATGCCTGATATCAAATTAACTCGTGATAGGAAAATATTAGAACCTGAAGAAGGGTTTTTAAGAGGCAACATGTTTAAAGATGAGTATATTCCATATAAAAATTTAACTTACTTTAAACTAGAACCCAAAAATGAAAAAGAAAGGAATTTATATAAAGTAATGGCTTTATCATTTGCTTTAAATGATTTAAATCTTTATTTAGATTTACATCCAGATAATGAAGAAGTTTTTAGTTTATTTAAAAAATATGTAGATGAGTATAAAAAAGCTTTAAAAGAATATGAAATGAAATTTGGACCTTTAAAATTAGTTGATTCTGTAGGAGCTAAATATAAATGGCTAGATTCTCCATGGCCATGGGATGGATTTGGAGGTAGTATGTATGTTTAATTATGTAAAACACACTAATTTTCCTATAAATGTTAAGAAAAAAGACCTTAAAATGGCTAAATATCTTATTACTCAATTTGGGGGTGCTAATGGAGAACTAGCTGCTTCTATGCGCTATTTTTCTCAAAAGTTTAGTATGCCAGATGACTATGGCAAAGCTTTACTAAACGATATCGCAACCGAAGAATTAGGTCATTGTGAAATGATAGCATCAATGGTTCATTTACTTACTAAAGATGCCACAATTAAAGAATTAGAAGAAGCGGGGCTTGGAAGTTACTTTGCTGACCATGGAAAAGGTATATATCCAACTGATGCATCAGGAGTACCATTTACTGTATCATACTTTGCTGTTACTGGTGACCCTATCGCTGATATAGTTGAAGACATGGCCGCTGAACAAAAAGCTAGAGCTATATATGAAAATTTAATTAATTTAACTGATGATGAAGATGTTATAAGAGTTTTATTATTTTTACGTCAAAGAGAAGTAGTTCATTTTAATAGATTTAATGAACTTTATGAATATTATAAGAAAAAAGGATATGAATAAGTAGTTAAGATTACTACTTTTTTTCATAAGATAAAAGTTGCAAAAAAGGCCTAACTGTGATAAACTTATTTTAGAATAGAAAAGGTTAGGTGGCTAGTTTTATGCATACAGAAGTTTTTAATAATATCGACACTTTAATCAATATGGCAAACTCTACGCTTTCAATTGATGAAATTAATATGGAGTTAATCCCTTTAAAAAGACAAATAAATAATAAAAGAAGTGAAATAGAAGATTTAAAAGGTCTTATGAATGAGACTCGTTATTTTAATGCTTCAAATGAATTAGTTGATAAAAATATTGAGATTAGTTTAAAAAATAAAATCTCGCGATTAAATAGAAAGATTAAGGATATTAAAAATCATCTTGCAGAAATAAAATCTAACGAAAAATCTTTACATGCCAATATAACTAAATTAAAAGAACAATTATCTAAAAATGAAGCATATGTAAAAACTTTAACTATAAAAGCCAATAATTCTGAGAACAATAACTATTATCAAGAACTATTAAAAAAAGAAGAAGAAAATGTTAAAAACTTAGAACTTGAACTTGAAGAAAAAAATCAAGATTATGCAGAAATTCTAAAGGAATTAGAATTAAATAATCAAGCCAGCAATGAATTAAATGATAAATTAGAAACCGAAAAAAGTAGGTTAAGTGATGTATTAGATAATTTAGAAAATCCCAATGCTTATATAGATGAAGATTTAAAAAAAGCTGATGAAGAAAAGTTAGCTTCTTATACCGAAGAATTAGACCGTCTTGAGAAAAGACGAATTGAACTATTAACTGATGCTAATATGATTGGGACAGATGCTAAAGAATTAATTGTTAATAATGACTATAATAATGCTCTAGCAAAAATAAAAGAATTAATAACAATTATTAAAACTAAACCTTATATGGATATTACCTCAAATAGTATTTTAGAAGAAGAACTTGAGAAAAAAGAAGCTTTAAGAGTAGAATTATCTGCAATCATAGATAATAAAAATTATAATGAAATAGATAGTAATGCTATAAGTAAAAGAATCGAATTTTTAAAAAATGAAAATGAAACTCTTGCAAGTAATATAGCAGTATATCAAAATGAAATTAATACTATTGATGAATTTGTTAATTCTAATCTAGGACCTCAAATAAATGCCGTTGAAAATGAGATTTTAAATATTGAAAAAAATATAAAAGAATATCGTACTTTATTAAAGGAAAAAAACAAAAACAACCGTAGTAAAGCAAACTTAGAAAATGTTATTACAAAAAAGGAAAAAGAAAAAGAAATATTAAATGATATTTTAATCGGTTACAAAGAAGATTTATTATTTAAAATTAGCAGAACTAACGTTTTAAAGAACTTAATTAATAGACTTGAAACTAATATTGAGGACCATCAAACCGAAAGTATAAATTTAGAAAAAATTTCTTTATTAGATTTTAAAACTAAAGATGTAATCGAAGAAGAAAATGATAAAGAAAAATTAAGAGTTTTAAATGAAGAAATCAAAAATATAAAAAATAGACAACAATATGATAAAAATCCTGATGAAATATACGACCAAATTGAGATGTACTTAGCTAATCTAAGTACTACTAAAAATAGTATTAATGAAAAAAGAAATATAGACACATTAGATGATGACTTATTTCTGAATAAACCTGAAGAAACAAAGATTGAGACAAATAGCAGTATCAAAGATAATAGTAAAATTAAAGTTATTAGTATGATTCCTGTAGAGACAATCAAAAAAGACAATACATCACCTATTGGAGGCAATTAAAATGGGACTTAAAATTAATCATATAATAGTATTAGAAAACAATGAACAATATATTGTTTTAAATGAAGCCATGTATTATGGCAAAAAATATTTTTTGGCTATGGGATTAAACGAAAAAAGAGAAGTAATTGCCTCTAATGTAATAATATTAGAAGAATATGTAAGTGGATTTGAGACATATGTTAGTAAGGTTGATGATAAAGAGCTTATTACAATTTTAACTAGAATGTTTAAAGCTCAAGTTAAAAACGCTTAAAAACTATGGCTTTAAATCTATTTTTTTGATATAATTTAAAAACGTACAAATAGGAGAGTGAATATATGACTTTAAGTATGATATGGGAAGTCGCAACTAAAATTATTGATATTGGAGTTGTTTGGCTTGTATTTTATTTTATCTTAAAAAATATTAGAAATAATATTAAAATGGTTCTTATATTTAAGGGAGTTATTTTAATATTAATAATAAAACTATTAAGTGATGTCTTACACTTATATACCGTAGGAATCATCTTACAATATTGTGTTGAATGGGGACCACTTGCAATAATTGTTATTTTCCAACCAGAAATAAGAAGCGTTTTAGAATCAATTGGAAGAACTCAACTTCTAGGCCGTCATAAGATTCTTACAGTAGATGAAAGAGAAAAAGTAGTATATGAAATTATGCGAGCAATTGAATATTTTAAGCGTAATCGTATTGGTGCTTTAATTGTTATTGAAAGAGAAATATCTTTACAAGAATACATTGAACCAGCTACTAAAATATATGCTGATTTAACTAGTGATTTATTAGAAACCATCTTCTTTCCTAATGGTCCACTTCATGATGGTGGTATAATTATTGAAGGAGATAGAATAACTGTAGCAGGTGCAGTATTTAAAACAAGTATGAGTGGAAATATTTCTAAAAGATTGGGAACTCGTCACCGTGCTGCTTTAGGAATTGCTGAAGAAAGTGACGCTGTAGCTTTAGTAGTATCTGAAGAAACAGGTCGCTTAAGTATAGCTTGTGATGGCGAACTTAATTATAACTTAACCTTAGATGAATTTAGAATGCTATTAATTGAAGCTTTAAATCCTAAAGCTGAAGTATTTTATGAAGCTGAAAATAAGGATAGTGTAGGTGAAGAATAATGAAAAAAATTATTAATGGCATAAAGCACTTTTTAATGGCTATTTATCATTTAATAGATAGATTTATTGTAACTCCTATAAGTAGATTAATATTTAGTATTAGAGAATATTTAAAAACTCATAATTTAAAACTAGATTATATAATTAATAGACCTAATTTTATAATTTATGTATCTTTAATACTAGCTGTGGGAGTTTTCCTTCTTATTGATTCTAGAGTTTTAACACTTGTTGAATCAGAAGCTAAAGTAATAACTAGTGTTCCAGTTAAAGCAAATTATAATGAAGAAGCTTATGTAGTCGAGGGTGTTCCAGAAACCGTAGATATAGTTTTAATAGGACGTAAAAGTGATATTTATTTAGCTCAACAATTAGGAACTAATACAGTCTTACTTGATTTATCAGACTATGAAGCTCGTGATTCAGCTTACAAAGTATATTTAACTTATACAAAATCAATAGATTCAATAAATTATAAATTAGACCCATCTTATGTTTCAGTAACTATTAAAGATAAAATAAGTATTACAAAATCAATTACTTATGATTTAGTAAATGTTGATGCTTTAAACGAAAAATTAAGTGTGGAAAATGTAGAATTATCTAAAAATGAAGTAGTAGTAAAGGGAAGTGAAGATGCTTTAAAGAAAATTGCTTCCATTAAAGCATTAATAGATTTAAATGATAGCAGTTTAAAAGACGCTGGTAGTTACGAGGTAAATAATATTTCTGTCTTAGCTTATGATAGTAAAGGACACATAATTGATAATGTTGAAATAGTGCCAACTACTTTAACTGCAACTGTAACTTTAGACACATATTCTAAGAGTGTACCGATAAAAGTATTAACTACTGGAAATTTAGTAACAGGTAAAGCTATTGCTTCAGTTTTAATAAATAATAGTAATAGTCATTCTGTAACAATTTATGGAGATGAAGAAACAATTAGTGGTATTACAAGTGTTCCAGTAACTGTAAATGTTGATGAACAAGGAGCAAGTAATACTAAATCATATAATGTAACTATTGGAAAACCAAGTGGAGTTAGAGCTTTAAGTGAATCTAAGGCTACTGTAACCGTAACTTTTGGCGATGAAAAGCAAAAAGAAGTTAATATAACAACAATTTCAAGTAAAAACTTAGCTAGTAACTTAACAGCTAATATCATAGGAACTAATAGTATTGGGGTAATAGTAAAAGGTGTTCAATCTGTAATTGATAATGTTTCGGCAAATAATATCAATGCTTATATTGACCTAGAAGGATATACTGCTGGTGAATATGATGTACAAGTAAAAATTGAAAATGATGACCCAAAAATTAATTATGTTGTATCATCAACTGTAAAGGTAAGAATTCAATAAAAACAAGACTTCAAATCAATGAAGTCTTTTATTTTACAATACTTTTGGGATAAGGTTTACGTTCATCTGTCCTATAAAGTAAATAATCAATAGATGTGTTATAATAATCAGCTAGTTTATGTAATGTTTCAATTGGGATGTTAGTATCTTCTGTCTCATAGTGAGAATATCCTCTTTGACTAACATTTAATAGTTTAGCAATATCTTTTTGCAGCAAATCAGAGTCTTCTCGAATCTCTCTTAATCTGTTCATATTTTATCCTCCATTTAAAGGATAACATAGACTGAATAAGGCTATTGACATATAGACTAAATATGGCTATAATATAATTGCAAATAATAGGTACTTAACATAAATTATTAAAACAGAGAGGTTATAGATATGAATATAAAAACATTAAAGAAAGGCCATAAGAAAGAAATAATTATAGGAATAAGTTTATTTGTAATACTTGCTATAACATTAGTAGTAAGATTAACATTTGCAAAATATAATCTAGTAAAAAGTATTAAAATAGCAGAAGGAACAATAAACTACAAAGTACCTGACTCTAAAATGATGGCTATGTATAAAAATGACGGTAATGGTGATATTGCAATTGATACTATACCAGAATCTGGATATGCGATAAATGAGAGTAAAAGTTATTGTACTCTTGATAATATAAATAAAGATACTAAAGCCAAATTATATACAAATGCAGATGGTAATCATATAATATCTGATTTATCAAAAGGAAGTAAATGTTATCTATATTTTGATAATTATAGAAAAGTAAATACCAGTTTAGGAGAAATAACAGTAAAACTAGCAACACCAGATTTTAGTAAAACAAGTTGTACAAGTGGATGTGAAGAAACAACAGTTGGAATCTATCAAGCCAAAGATGATGATGGAATGTCTTATTACTACCGAGGAGATGTAGAAAACAACTATGTAAAATTTGCAAATAAATGGTGGCGAATCATCAGAATCAATGGTGATGGAAGTATAAGGCTAATCTATGATGGAACAAGTGCTCATCAAAATGGAGAAGTAACTACAGATAGTATAGCTGTTTCTGGACAAGCGTTTAATTTAAAGGCTAATGATAATGCATATGTTGGATTTAAATATACATTGGGAGAAGTACATGGATTAGGAACCAAATCAAATGCCTTAGCACAACTAGAGACATGGTATGTAAATAATTTAAAAAGTTATGAGGCTAAAATAGACATAAATGCCGGATTTTGTGGTGATAGAACATCATATACCTATGATAGCTCAGGCAATTATGTTGAAGGTGGAGGAACTGGGACAATCTATACGGCCTATGGACCTTATTTTAGAGTAAGAAAAGAAAAAAAACCAATTATGTCTTGTCCTAATATGGAAGATTTGTATACATCGAGTATATCAATTAAAGGAAATAAAGGTTTAACATATCCCATCGGATTAATAAGTGCAGATGAAACCGTAATAGCAGGAAACGCCGGGTTTAGTAATTCAAACAATAAAGTTTATTATTTATACAATGGGCAAAGTTATTGGACTATATCTCCAGATGGAATTTCTAATAATCAAGTATATATGTTTATTGTAAATGGTAACGGTTCTATTAGCATAAGCGGAGCTAATTCTGGTGTAGAAGTCCTTAGACCTGTAATAAACTTACGTTCTGATGTTAAATTAACAGGAAAAGGTACCATATCTAATCCTTATGTTGTAAATTAAAACATAAAAAAAGCCCCTAAGGACTTAATCTTACGAAAAAAAACATTTATATTTTGCTTGAATTAGTAGAATTTTGATATTAGTTAAGTAAAGGAAGTATATCAAAGAATGGAAAAGAATATTCAAACAAACTAAATGTTCGATTTTGTATATTATCACTAAATTAAAACAATGTCAAGAAAAACTTTTAAATTATTAAATATTTTTTACGGCATGATTTCTTTTAATATTTATTAGTATCCCTAAAAATATAAAATAAACTATGATATTTGTTCCGCCATAACTTAAAAAAGGTAAAGGAATTCCAATAATCGGTAGAAGTCCTAAATTCATTCCAATATTTTCAATTTGTTGAAATAAAAACATTATGAAAAATGTTGCATAAAACATTTTAAAAGATAAATTTTTAAGTCTAAATATTTTAACAAGAAAATAAATATCAAGAATAAAAAACGATAAAATAACCAAAATAAAACCAATTAATCCAAAGTTACTAATAGTAAGAGCGATTATAAAATCCGTTGGTGCTTCAGGAATATAAACAGAATTACCAGTACTAAGAAATGAAGAACTTCCAATCGCAGTTAAAGCTCTATCCAATTGAAAAGAGTCATTATTAACAAATGTTAAAATTCTATCTATTCGATAAAAAAATGAAGTTCCAATCAGTTTTATTAATAAATCTTGTTTAAAATAATATAAATAGAAAAATACTGAAAAAAACACAATTAATAAAGCTATCATAACTATATACCACTTTTTATTTACGCCATATACTATAATAGCTCCTAACATTATTAAAAAATAAATAACAATCGCACCTGTATCAGGCTCTAAAAAAACAAACAATGAAGGTACTAAAGTTATAAAGAAAGCTGTTAAGATTAATTTTAAATCTGCAAACTTTCTTTTTTTATGCATTTTAGACAAAGTATCAGCTAAAAATAGTGAAAGTGTAAATTTCATAAGTTCACTCGGCTGAAATGAAAAGAAATAAAGATTAAACCACGCTCTAGAACCATTAATAGTTTTTCCAAAAAACAAAACCAATATTAAAAGTAATACATTAATAAAATAAAAATATTTACTATATTTAAATAACAATTTTGGTTTAATTAAAATAATTATTCCCATCACTATAGAACCTATTAAAAACCATAAAGCTTGTTTAAAAAAGTAGCTTTTATACATATTATCTACTAAACCTACTTTATACATATTACATAATGATATTATAATTAGGATTAGAATTTTTTTCTTTTTCATAATATTATTATGTTTCAAAACTGACTAATTATCATAAAATATTATAAGAGGTGTAGAAAAAATGGAAAAAAACTTACCAAGAGTTTATGCTAATCCTATAAATAAAGCATTATCTAATAATAAAGATATATTTTACAGTGGTGAAAATGAAACTAGGAGTATAAACACTATTGATGTTACCAAAAAAATAAATGAAATTTTTGCATCTAAGACTCATGTTTATAAAAGTAAAGTAAGAATTAAAACTAATAATGATACTACGGAAGAAGTAATAGTCGGGCGTACTGGAGCCTATTTATTAACTTTATCTGGAGCTAAAATTAGTATTCCTAATATTATAGATATTGAACGGATTTAAACAATTGTATGCCTAGATTTGACAAATTAGTAATATTATGGTAAAATATATGTCACTTCGCAAAAATAGGAGGAAGTAATGAAAAGTTATTTTGTTAAAATGACATTAGTTGTTTTAATCATAAGTAGTTTTATTAATATATATAAGGAAAAGAATCAAAATGTAATAGAAAATGTTGTTATAAATCATATACCATATAGTAAATATGAACCTGTTATAGTATATGAAGATTTAACATTAATTGAGTTAAGTACTAAAATTAATAAGCATTTAAACTCTACTTTAAGTGGATATGGAGAATATATTGCCAGTAAATCTTTAGAAAAAGGTGTTGACCCAGTTGTCGCTTCATCTATTATTCTTTTAGAAACTGGTTGTAAATGGACATGTAGTGGTTTAGTAAAAATTAGCAATAATGTAGGCGGTATGCGAAGTAATAAAGGATATCTTAAATATGATACCTTAGAAAAAGGCATTGATGCTTTTATAAATAATTTAGCTTATAATTATTATGCTAAAGGTCTAAATACACCAAAACTTATAAATAAAAAATATGCAACTAATCCAGAGTGGTATAAAAAAGTTAATCATTATGTTGATTTAATTAAAGCAAGTTAATTGCTTTTTTTAATTTTTTAGAATATAATTAATTTAGGTGGTAATATGATAGAAAATAAAAAAGTTTTTATTTTTGGTATGGCTAGAAGCGGTTATGAAGTAGCAAAACTTCTTAGTTCTAAAAACGAAATTATTATTTGTGATAGTAAAAACCAAGATGCCGAAAAAATAGAAGAGTTAAAAAAACTTGGAATTGCATTTTTTGAAACTTTAGAACCAGAG
>CAPZYV010000016.1 GCA_948750805.1 uncultured Bacilli bacterium
ATAATATAATTCTTTAGATTTATATATATTATCAATATCATTATAATTATTAATTAAACTAAATACAAAATCTTTTGATAAGAAAATAAGATAGATAATTATTAAAGATAAATAGAACCAATTTTTCTTTATCATAAAATTCACCTACTATTATTATGGTAGTAATACTAATTTTTATATTCATTAAATGATTTTAAAATATAATTATTAATATTCGCATAATTATCTTTAGAACTAGTTTTAATTAATACTTCATAGGTTTCTAAATTTTTAATAAATTCATTATTTATTTTTAATTCTCCTTTATAAAAATTTATTCCTAAATCATTAAAATAACTTGTCATCAGTTCAATACTATCTTTATTTTTATATATACCTATTACTACTTTATAAATGACATTATCATTATAAATAAGAGAATTTGCTATATTATTACTTTTATTTTTTGCTTCTATTTCATTATTATAAGAACCTACAAAAAAATATGTAACTTTAGATTCTAGTGCTTTTGTAAAAATCGTATTATCAAACTTAGTACAATAGATGTAAGAAGTTGCCATACCTATTATTAATGCTATTAAAAATATTTTTATATTATTTTTCATTTATTTTCACCAAATATATCTTAGCATATTAAAATTCCATTTATTGTCGAATTAAGGATTCAAAAATTTATTTTTAAGCTTATCTATCAAACTTTAATCTAATATCGTTTGCAAATTAAAAACAAGCCTTTACCATCTTGTTAATCGCTTGCTTCTAAATAATTTTTAATACCTAAACTTAACCAAAAAACATTGAAGTTATTACAAATGCAGCGATAATTCCCATTAAATCTGCAAATAAACCAACTGGTAAAGAATATCTAGTTTTTGTAATTTTAACACTTCCATAATAAAGAGCTAAAACATAAATAGTAGTATCCGTACAACCTTGCAAAGTTGAAGCCAAACGCCCAGCAAAAGAATCAGGTCCAAATGTGGCAAAAATATCGTTCATAATAGCGAGTGACGCTGTACCAGATATTGGTCTTAATATTGCCATAGGAAAAATATCTAGTGGTATTTTACTAAATTCAAGTAATGGTTTTAAAAAACCTAAAGCACCTTCTAAAAACTTACTATCTAAAAAAAGATTAACTGCAAATACCATGGCAATTATTGTTGGAGCAATATGAAAAACCATTATTAAACCTTCTTTAGCTCCCACTAAAAAAGTATCATAAACATTTACTTTCTTTTTAAAACCATAAAATATAATAAAAAATACAAAAAGAGGAATTATAATTTTAGATATTAAATTCATGTTTTTTTCTCCTCCTTATACTATAATCTAATAAAAGACCAGACACACTTGATACTGTCGTTGCTAAAATACTTGTAATAATAATTTCTGTTGGATTAATACTACCATGCATAATTCGAAGCGCAATAACTGTTGTAGGTATTAATGTTACTCCGCCTGTATTTAAAACTAAAAATGTAATCATTGCTTCAGTTGCAGTATCTTTTTTAGGATTATTTTTCTGTAGTTCTTCCATCGCTTTTAAGCCAAATGGTGTTGCCGCACTACCCAAACCTAACATATTAGCCGCAATATTACTAGCAATATATCCTAAAGCTTTATCATCTTTTCTTAAACTAGGAAACAACTTACTAAGAATAGGATTAAGAATTCGTGAAAATATTTGTAATAAACCAGCTTCTTCTGCTATTTTCATTATGCCTGTCCATAAAACTATTAAAGGCATCATTTCTAAAATTAAGTTAAAACCACTAGTCGCATGAGTTAAAATACCATTATTAATCGTATCAATATTACCTGTTATAAAAGAATAAATTATTGCAACAAATATAAGAATAGCCCATATTATATTTACCATTTTTTAAACCACCTAATTATTTTTTCAAAAAAACCAATTTTTTCTGATTTTTCATCATTTATTTTCTTAGCATAAATACTTTTAGTACTTAAAATTGTATCATTAAGTTTAACTTTTGCTTCGCCAATTTTTATACCATCATAAACTTCTTCATATTTATAAATAGTTAATTCTATTTTAAGATTCTTCTTTTCTTCATTAGTGACTAAAGCATAATAATCTTCTTTAATATAAAATTCTATATTTTTATAATAATTGTCATCAACTTTAAAATTATTTTTGTCAAGTGCTAGTATAGATTCATATTTATCAAAATAGGTTTCATATAAATTTTTATGGTCATTAAAGTCATTAGGGTCATTTAAAGTTACGATAACCAAATTTTTATTATCTCGTGAGGCAGTTGTAACTAAAGTTCTTCTAGCTGCATTAGTATAACCAGTTTTACCTCCAGTTGTATATTTATACATACCATAAAGTTTATTTTTACCTTCCCAAACATATTTTTTCAAATTACTTTCAGCTTTATAAGTTCGAGACCCAAAAATATCCTTAAATATTTCATTTTGCATTGCTACTTTCGTAAGAAGAGCCATATCATAAGCAGTAGAAGTGTTACCAACTCCATCATTATCTAAGCCATGTGCATTAACAAACTTTGTATTTTTCATCCCAATTGTAGATGCATATTCATTCATTAAATATACAAAGTTTTCCATAGAACCTGCGACAGTATTAGCTATTGCTACTGCTGCATCATTACCACTTCTAAGCATAAGTCCATATAATAAATCTTTTAATTTTATTTCTTCACCTACACTTAAGTAAACACTAGAACCGTATGCTTTTAAAATATCTTCATCAGCAACTACCATCTTATCTAAATCACTATACATAATAGTTACTAAAGTAGTCATTATTTTCGTTATCGAAGCAATAAGTTGAGGTTTATCCTTATTTAAATCATATAAAACCCGACCACTATTTAAATCCATCACTACGGCTTTACTAGCACTAATTGCAAGTATATTTAAAGGTAGAATAAAAAATGCTAAAACTGCTACTATTATCTTTTTCATAGATTCACCCTATTTAAGTCTATGATAATTACAATATAAAAATAACTCTTTAAATTGAGTTATTTATTAGGACTAATTCTACTTATAACTTCAGTTAAATACTCACTACTATTTAAATCTTGCTCTATCAAATCATCAAGAATTGGAGCAAAATAACCAATTATTTCTGAAACTATCTGTTCTTCTTCCGTAATGCTACTTTCTATACTATATTTTTCTTTATAGCATGTACTTAATTGTTCATTTACTTCTTTATGTTCTTTATCTAAAGCCACAAAATTATCTTTTTCTTCAATTATTTCCAAATTATTTTTTGAACGCATTCTATGATATTTTCTTTTAATATGTTTTTCTCTTAAAATATAAGTTATTCCTAATGAACCAATTACTCCTAAAGAAGGTATTAATACTGGTAAAGCAAATACTCTAAACAAGAAAAAAGATATAATTAGAGTTAATATAACTAATACACCAAAAATTGCTGCATTATTAAGTAGCTCATCACTTTCTATCATATTTTCACTTAAAGATTCAATTTTTTTAACTAATTCTCCATAAGCTTGATGAATTGCTTTATTTTTTTTATCAAGTTTATTTATCTTTCCATTAACTATTTTTAACTCAGCTTCTAATTCTTTAATTTTATCTCGACTATTTTCTAAAATTTTTAAATAATTATCCATATAATTTACCCACTCTTTAATCTTCAAATAAATCATTTACTAAAGAAGATATAATTTTATTTCTTTTTTTACTAGCTGTTTTATCTAAAACTATATTTATAACATCGCCTTCTTTAGCCTTAGGTAATAAGGCCTTAGATATTTTAGCAAATTCATTAATATTTATTTCTACTATAGCATATTCGCCTTCAAATCTATCTATTATAACTTCCATAAAAAATCACTCACTTTTCTGTTATTATTTTATAACTATTACCATCACTTTTAATAATAATAGTTCCCTTTTTTCTTGTTTCATATATTTCACAATTATAATCATTAAGTTTATTTATAGTTTCTTCATTTGGCAGATTATAAGAATTATTTTCCCCTACACTAATAATAGCATATTTTGGTGAAACACGCGACAAGAAATTTTCACTTGTACTTGTAGAAGAACCATGATGTCCTACTTTTAAAACATCTGCCTTTATATTTTCTTTTATTTCCTTTTCGCTTAATTCTTCAGCATCTCCTGTAAATAAAAATGAAGTATTTTCATAAATTAATCTTAAAACAATAGAATAATTATTTAAAGAAGAATATTTTTTACTATTAGGCGCTACTATTGTAGCTTGTAAATTACCTTCATTTATAATTTTTAAGTTAGCTAAAGCCGTTTTAATTTTTAATCCCTTATTCATAATTGTTGTCAGCAAGTGTTCATAAGTTTTAGTATTCGTAACTTTTTTTGGCATATAAATATTTTCAATATCAAACGTTTCTATAATAGCACTTAAACCACCTATATGGTCAGCATGTGGATGCGTTCCTAATAAATAATTAATTCTTTTATAACCTAAAGAATCAATATAATTAATTATTTTAGAACTAAATCTTGCTTCTCCACCATCAATTAACATTGTTTTATTATTAGGTAGCTCGATAAAAATAGAATCTCCTTGTCCCACATCTATAAAATGAATAATAAGTTCGCCATCAATTCTTTCTTGAGTTATATTTTTATCTTCTTCTATATTTTGACTACTACCATAAGAAACACATCCACTCAAACTTAATAACATAAATAACAAAATTATAAACTTCTTCATATGATACCTCTATTATAATTATAACAAAGTAAGAAAAAAGAACAACGTTTTTTTTATTGTTCTTAGTTTTTTTATTTATCTAACCATAATTCTAGAGCGAAGTGTATCTCCATAATAATAATCTAATTCAGGCTCTAATCCTGACATAAACATATCTTCTACTCCTTTAGTATGATTAAATTTATCAGCTCTACCATTTTTTATTTCTAATAATATTTCAAGTAATTTTTCATATTGTTCCTTACAACTTAAACTTTTAAAAGTTTCTGAGCCACCAATAATTTTCACTTGATGTTCAAGATAGGTAAACCAAATAGTTACAATTTTATCATATTCATTATAACTTACAAAATATTGATTAGCTCTATCTTGTTTAGCACCTTCAGTACTTTCTTTATTAGCTTGTAATATAGCACCATAATTATTTTCTAAATAGTCTATTAATTCTTCAACATGGCCATAAACATTATAAGCACACCTAATCTTATTGATAAGTGGTATATTTAAAAAAGATTTATCTTTAGCTTCCATAATATTTTTACTATACTTTAAAATTATACCTTCTACAATTTCTTTATCTCGACCTTTTAAATTAATTTTTGAACCTAAGAAATGTATATTTAAATATAATTTAATAGTTCTAGTAATAAAATCACTTAAAGCCAAATCTCCTATAAAATAAGCTAAAATAAGAAGATTAACAATAAATAATGCAGTCATTTAAAACTCCTACTTTCTCTTTGGTTTACTATTATAACATAATTTTTGAAATAAAAATATTATTTTCTTAATAATTAAAAAACCTTCTACAATTTAAGTGTAAAAGGTAATTTATTATTTTATTATTTCTTTACCACCCATATAAGGTCTTAACACTTCAGGAATATTAACACTTCCATCTTCATTAACATTATTTTCAATTAAAGCAATAAGAGCTCTTGTTGATGCGAGTACTGTATTATTTAATGTGTGAGGGTAATAGGTTCCGTTTTCCCCTTTTACTCTAATACCTAATCTTCTAGCTTGGGCATCACCTAAAGTAGAACAAGAACCAACTTCAAAATATTTTTGCTGTCTAGGGCTCCATGCTTCTACATCACAAGATTTGACCTTAAGGTCAGCTAGGTCACCACTGCAACACTCAAGAGTTCTAACAGGAATATTTAAGTTTCTAAATATTTCTACTGTATATTGCCACATTTTATTATACCAGTTCATTGATTCTTCTGGTTCACATATAACAATCATTTCTTGTTTTTCAAATTGATGAACACGGTAAATTCCTCGTTCTTCAATACCATGCGCTCCTACTTCTTTTCTAAAGCATGGACTATATGAAGTCATAGTAATAGGAAGCTCAGCTTTTTTTAGTAATTCTCCTTTAAATTTGCCAATCATTGAATGTTCACTTGTCCCAATTAAGAATAAGTCTTCCCCTTCAATTTTATACATCATGGCATCCATTTCGGCAAAACTCATAACTCCTGTTACAACATCACTTCTAATCATAAATGGAGGTATACAATAAATAAAGTTTTTATCAATCATGTAATCTCTTGCATAACTAAGCATGGCACTAGAAAGTCTTGCAACATCACCCATCAAATAATAAAAACCATTGCCACTAGTACGACCTGCTGCATCCTTATCAAGACCATTTAGTTTAGTTATAATATCAGCGTGATATGGCACTTCAAAATCAGGTAATTTAGCCTCTCCAAATCGCTCTATTTCAACATTTTCTGAATCATCTTTACCAATTGGGACAGAATCATCAATTATTTGCGGGATAACCATCATTTTTTCATGAATTTCTTTACTTAATTTTTCTTCTAATGCTTCTAGTTCTTCTATTTCTTTATTTAGGACAGCTACTTCCGCTTTTAAAGAATTAGCCTCATCTACTTTTTTATCGCGCATTAAAGCTCCAATTTCACTACTCAATTTATTTTTTTCATTTCTTTTATTATCAGCACTCGCTTTTGCTTCCCGATAACTTTTATCCATTTCATAAATTTCATCTACAAGCGGTAATTTCTCATTTTGAAATTTCTTTTTAATATTTTCTTTTACTAAATCTTTATTTTCTCTAATTATTCTAATATCTATCATTATTTATTCCTTCTTTCTATACTCCTCTAGAGCCAAAACTATCTTTAGCGCTAGCAATATATTCTTCAATATTAAAATCAATATTACCAAGATAAGTATCTTGTCTTTCACTAAATTTTTCACAAACTAAATTATCATGTGGATAACTAGCATATATGCTTTCTAATGCAATAGTTTGTTCTACACTATATAAATTTTCAGGACAGTCGATTAATAAATCTGGAATTTTATTTTCATAATCAAATGAACCCTCAACTATATCTTCTAAATCCAAATTAAATATTATAATAACACCATTTAATGATAACATAGTATCAATATGGCCATGTAAACAAGAACTAACGAAATCAAGACCTTTACATATATCATAAAATTTAGATGACTTTGTTAAATTTTCTCTCATATATTCAATATGCAGTTTATATTCTCCAATGGGAATCTTCTCAACTGTTCCGTCAGGATAAATGAAAATAAGAGCCATGTTCTTTAATTCTTCCATATCTACCTCCTAAAAAATAAAAACCACAAAACTTGCAAGGAGCAAATTCTGCGGTACCATCCTTTATATTACTTAAATCTCTTAACGCGAGTACACGGAAACTATTAATTTCACTAAAGAAGTAGATTCATATATTCTTTTTCATTCACTTCCACCAACCGTGAATTCTCTATTACAAAAATTATATATTACTAATCTTCTCATTCGTTTTACTATTATAATATATCACAAAGTAATGTTTTATACAACCATATTTTACTTTAAAATATATATTTCAGAATCTCTTAATCCTTTATATAATTGTGCTGCATCAAATACACTATAAGGTTGACTAACAAATGTATCTTTAAAATTAACATAAAATTTTACAAAATCAATAATATCATCTGTAGCAAAGTCTAATAATATTTTATTTAATTCAAAACCCTTATCAGTTTTAACAAAAAGACTTATATCTCCAAGAGGACCTGTTGCCATATGATGTTCTGTACCATCACTACTTAACATATATAAAGTTACAAAATCACCATTATACTCTATTTTAATTGAATCACCAAAGATTACAAAAAAATATATAAAATCACTAATTGATACCGTAGATAATTGAACTATTTTAGCTTCTAATTCATCAATTAAAATCTTTAAATAACTTGATTCTGATATCATAAGTGTATTTCCACTAAATTTTAATTCATCATTATCAGGTACAGCAAAACAAGATAATTCTCCACTTTTATTTTCTTCATCAATTGCTATTTTTAAATTTGAATTTAAAAATTCTAATTTATGAAATAAATCATCCATACTACCACCCTTAATAGTTGTTATTATATAAAATTCAAATTAAAATTGCAATAAAAAAGTTACTTTAGACTATCTAAAATAACTTTTTCTAAGCCTCTAAAAGGTAAGGTTGCACATGTTTTTCTATTGCCTTGTTTATATATATCACTATATACTATCCCTTCACCTACTAGCTCATCATCATATTCTTCTCCATTAGTCATGTGATAAAAGTTGTTAATATATTTAATAGCTTCTTCTTTTGTTTTACCAATTAAATTATTAATCATAATACTAGTAGCAGATATAGATATAGCACATGCTTCACCATCAAAGACAATATCGTCTATTACATTCCCTTTAAATCTAATATAAATATCTAAATTATCAATGCAAGAAGCATTTTTAGTATTAGTTTTAATATAATTTAAATCTTCAGTTCTTTTTCTATTAGTGGGATGTAAATAATTTTCCATAATAATTTCTCTTTTTGTTACTTCATCCATTTAAATCATCTCTTTTACTATTTTATCATAATCACTTAATAATTCAACTAAACTATCTATTTCTTCATATGTATTATAAAAATATAGACTTACTCTTACAGTATTAGTTACACCAACACTAGATTTTAATATTTTAGCACAATGGTCTCCAGCTCTTACACATATATTATATTTATTAAGATAATAAGCTACATCTTGACTAAATATTTTATTAACATTAAATGCAACAATACCACTATCAGATTCAATATTAATAATATCTATATATGGAATTCTAATTAATTTATCAATTAAATATTTTCGTAATTTATGCTCTTGTTCTCCTATTTTATCCATACCAATACTATTTAAATACTTTATAGCTTCGCCAAGACCAATAGCTCCCGCAATATTTTGAGTACCTGCTTCGAGTCTGGTTGGTAGAGGTTTTAAATTAATACTATCAGGATTGTCAAAAGATTCATTCATGCCACCACCTAAATAAGTAGGTTCTAAATGTTCTAATAATTCTTTTTTACCATATAAAATACCAATTCCAGTTGGTCCACACATCTTATGCCCTGAAAAAGCTAAAAAGTCTATATTTAAATCTTGGACATCAACTTTAATATGTGGAATCATTTGAGCACCATCAACAACTATAAAAATATTATTTTCATGAGCAAATTTAGCTATTTCCTTAATAGGTCTTTTATCCCCAATGACATTAGTTACTCCAGCTAGACTTATGACTTTAGTTTTAGATGTTACAGCTTTTTTAACATTATCTAATGTGACATAATAGTTTTCATCTAATGGTATATAATTTATGATAATTCCTAATTTTTGAGCTAATCTAAACCAAGGCATGACATTAGAAGCATGCTCACTGTTAGTAATTAATACTTCATCACCTGCTTCAAGTAAGTTACCAAAGAATCCACTAACTATCATATTTAGTCCCGCAGTAGCCCCACTTGTAAAAACAACTTCTTCTAAAAACTCTGCATTTATAAAATTTTTAACTAATTCGCGAGCATTTTCATATTCTTGGTCTACTTTAAAAGATAAATCATAGTCGCCCCGATGAGCATTAGCAGAATAATTAGAGTAATAATCATTCATTTTATCAATAACACATTTAGGTTTTAGACTAGTAGCACTATTATCTAAATATATTATCTCTTCTTTTAAAAGAGGAAAGTCTTCTCTATTCATAGTTTATCACCTCCATTTTTATACGATTTTTTAAATCTTCATTTAGAATATTACATATAAAACTTTTCGTTAATAGTTCTTCAGATTTATTTTTACTTAAACCTCGAGTGTTTAAATAAAATAATTCATCTTTATTAAAAGAACCAATTGTAACTAAATGATTTGCTATAACTTCATTAGTTTTAACATCCATATTTGGACTTATTTTTATCGTATCTTCACCTAATATTAAACCTTTAATATCTTCTAGTAAAATGTTATCAAAAGTATTTTTTTCAATATTACCATCAATTACAAAATCTAAGTTACTATCTTTAGTTTTATTAATTATTCTAACCTTCGCCGTAGCTGAACACTTACTACCATTCATATTAATAGTTAAATGAATTTTATTTTTACCATCATTTATTATAACCCAATTAAGATTTAATATAGAATCATCTATTAAATTAATTACTAAATTTAAATTTTTATTTAAAATATTTACTTTATCAAGAAATACTTTACTATTACTTTTAATATTAATATTTAAATCATAGATATTATTATAATCATTTAAAGCTACATTATCTGTAATATTTATAATGGTATTTTTTTGATAATTAAGTTCATAATTACCACTTTTTATATTATTTATATCCTCTACCAATAATAGTTTATTCATTTTTATCATGCCCACTTAATTCATTTGACTCAAATCCATTATTTTCTACTAAATAAACTAGATTTTTATCACCACTTTTAACGATATGGCCATCTTTTAAAATATGAACTTGATAATCATTAAAATACTTTAATATATCAGCATGATGAGTAACTATTAAAATAGATGGTTTATATAAATCATAATATTTTCTTAAAGAAGTCCCTACTGTTTTTAAGGCATCAACATCTAAACCAGAATCTATTTCGTCTAAAATTATAAATGAAGGCTTTAACATAAATAAATGTAATAATTCATTTTTCTTTTTTTCGCCACCACTCATATTAAAGTTTATATCACGATGAACAAAAGCTTTAGGTAAATCAATAATACTACAAACTTCATTTAATCTTTTATTAAATTTAAAAATATCAACCTTTTCATTAGTTGTCTCGCCAATTACATTACGAAGCATTTCCGAATTAGTAATACCTTCTACTTCTATAGGATTTTGACTTAATAAAAATATTCCTGTTCTAGCAATATCAGTTGTAGTTAAATTAATTAAATTTTTATTATTATAAATAATTTCTCCCTTTGTTACTTCATAATCAGGATGGTGCATTAACACCTTACATATTGTACTTTTGCCTATTCCATTAGGTCCCATTAAAACATGAATTTCACCATCATCTATATCTAAATTAAAATTACTTAAAATTGTCTTAGTTTCTGCTTTTACTGTTAAATCATCAATTTTTAACATAATAAATCACCAAAATTATTATAACTTAAAAATGAAAAAGATTAAAGTCCTAACTTCAATCTATTTTTCCTTTATTTATATTAATTATTATATCAGCATATTCGTCTATCTCATTACTATGACTAACTACAACTACACATTTACCTTCTTGAGACAGTTTTTTTAATTCCATAAAGACCATTTTTTCATTATCTTCGTCTAAATTACCAGTTGGTTCATCAGCAAGAATTATTTTAGGGTTATTAGCAAGAGCTCTTGCCATTGCTACCCGTTGTTGTTCTCCACCTGATAATTCATGAGGATAATGATTTAATCTCTCTTTAATTCCTAATTTAGCAAGAAGATTTTTAGCAATTTTTTCTCTATCTTCTCTTTTTATCTCTTTATTAATTAACATCGGAAGAATAACATTTTCTATAGCAGTTAAATGCTCATCTAAATTAAAATCTTGATATACAAAACCAATATGTTTCATCCTAAGGTATGCTAGTTCATCGCTCGTTAATTTAGAAATATCTTCATTAGCAATAATATATTTACCACTTGTTGGTTTATCAAGTAACCCCATTATTCTAATTAAAGTAGATTTGCCACTTCCAGAGTGCCCTTTTATAGCATAAAATTTATTATCTAAAAATTCATAATTTATATCTTTTAAAGCTTCTATTTCTCTATTTTTAGTGTTATATTTTTTATATAAATTTTCTAATTTCATTTTTGGACCTTTCTAATTTTAAAAATAATATTAAATATTATATTAACTAACAATAATAAAACTAATATTTTTAATAAATAAGTAATTTCTAAGTTTAAATAAATTTTAAATAATTTAAAAATATATTTCATAATTAAGTAACCGAAAACGCTAATAATACTAGAAATAATCAATAATAATATAATTTTTAAATTATTTATTTTCATAATTAACTTTTGATTAAATCCTAAGTCTTGATATAATTTATTAATATTTTTTTCATCTACTATAGTATTAATTATACATATTACATATATTATAAAAAATATAAATATAATAACTCCTAA